>JAKMGS010000040.1 GCA_022424815.1 Schleiferiaceae bacterium
CTAAGATGGATTTGCCTGTGGCTATGGGACGTACCATTACCAATGAAAACTTCATTTTTGATTTGGCAAAAATGCCCCACCTATTGATGGCCGGAGCCACAGGACAAGGAAAGTCCGTAGGATTAAACGCCATTCTTACCTCTTTACTCTACAAGAAGCACCCGAGCCAATTAAAATTCGTGCTGGTTGATCCTAAGAAGGTCGAACTCACGCTCTATAACAAAATAGAACGCCATTATCTGGCTATTCTTCCAGATTCAGAAGAAGCCATTATCACAGATACGACCAAGGTCATCCACACTTTAAACAGTCTGTGTATTGAAATGGACAATCGTTATGAATTGCTCAAATCAGCCATGGTCCGCAACATTAAAGAGTACAATGCTAAATTCATAGCTCGACGCCTGAACCCAGAAGAAGGCCACAAATACCTTCCATATATAGTATTGGTTATTGACGAGTTCGCAGATTTGATCATGACCGCTGGGAAGGAAGTAGAAATGCCTATTGCACGATTAGCCCAGCTTGCTCGTGCCATTGGAATTCACCTCATAGTTGCCACACAACGTCCATCGGTGAATGTCATTACAGGAATAATTAAAGCGAATTTCCCGGCGCGGGCGGCGTTCCGAGTAACCTCTAAAATAGATTCGCGCACCATTCTAGATGCAGGGGGAGCCGATCAATTGATTGGTAAAGGAGATATGCTTTTCTCGCAGGGTTCTGATTTAGTTAGATTACAATGTGCTTTCGTGGACACACCCGAAGTTGAAGAGATTTGTGATTTTATCGGAAATCAACAAGCCTATCCTACCGCATACCAACTTCCAGAATACATAGGAGAAGAAGGCGGTGGTGTAGGCGATATAGACCCGTCAGAAAGAGATGCATTATTTGAAGACGCAGCGAGATTGGTGGTACAAACACAGCAAGGTTCAACGTCCATGATTCAACGTAAATTAAAACTAGGATACAATAGAGCCGGTCGAATAGTTGACCAATTAGAAGCTGCAGGTATCCTTGGACCGTTTGAAGGGTCCAAGGCGAGACAAGTATTAGTACCTGATGAGATGGCTTTGGAACAGAAATTGAATGGAGATGCTTAAATTCGCGACATGAGACTAATTACCCTTTTACTACTTCCAGTTTTTTCCTTTGCACAATCCCATGTTGACGCCAAGGAATTGTTGAACAAGGTTTATCAAAAAACACTAAACCTAGAAACACAGCATATTTCTTTCACTAATACGATTGCAGCCCCAAGTAACGGGGGCATGAAGGAGCGTAAATCCAATGGAGAACTTTTTGCCATGGGGGAAAAAGTTAGAATCAAAACAGATGCTTTTGAGTTTTTATCAGATGGAAACAATGCATATTTGATTTATCCAGAAGATGAAGAAATCGAAAAGACTGTTTCAGGAGAAGAGACCTCATTAAGCCCTTCTGATATCCTAAAAAATTATCAGAACGGTTACAGTTATAAAATGGCAGGTAAAGCAAATGAGAATGGTAAAACCATACAATATGTTGTCTTAAAACCCGTTGCTAGTGAAGAGATAAGAGAAATTATCATTGGAGTTGATACTAAAACCTTACTATTAGAAAATTATACCCAATTTGGGACGAATGGAATCAACACCACTTTTACCGTCAATCAATACAAAGTAAATGACCCTTTAAATGCGGATATGTTCAACATCAATGCGGATGAATTTAAAGGTTACTATCGACTGTAGAAATGAATAAGCTAGACTGGTACGTCTTAAAAAGTTTCGTAAGACCATTATTTCCTACGTTGGGAATTATGGTCTTTTTCTTTTTGATGCAGATGGTTTGGAAGTATGTAGACGATCTGGCCGGTAAGGGTATTGAATGGTACGTTCTAGTAGAGTTAATGCTGTATTGGGCCGCAAGCGTTGTTCCCTTCGCTTTACCCGTAAGCGTTTTATTCGCTTCTTTATTGACTTTTGGAAATTTCGGAGAACATTATGAACTGGCTGCTATGAAAAGTTCTGGAATAAGTTTATTTCGCGGCATACGTTCTTTGATTGTCCTTAATATACTCATAGCCTTCGGAGCATTCTATTTCTATAATAATGTTATCCCTGTGGCCAATTTAAAAGGGCAAAGTTTGCTCATCAACATAGCCAAGAGTAAACCGGCATTTCATATTACTCCGGGTATATTCTACAACGGTTTTGAAGGGTATTCCATTAAAATTGGTCAAAAATCTGGCGACGGAGACCAGACCCTCAAGGACATCTATATTTATGATCATAAGGAGCACAAGAAAGGAAATCAAAAGGTATTGACAGCTGCTAGCGGTGTTATGCGTACCGTTTCGAATGACCAATACCTTGAAATTGAATTACATCAAGGTGCCATATATGAAGATATCGTAAGAGCAGATAGAGAGGAAAGAAAAAGAATGCCTTTGGCAAGAAGTGAATTCGATACAGCTTTTCTTCGATTCAATCTTGGTGGTTTTGATAATCCAAATTTGTATAAAACCAGACGGCGTGATTTCATGATGCTGAACACCTCACAGCTTAAACTAAAGGCCGACACACTGAAGGATCAAATGATTGAACGCGAAACAAACTTTCAAAAGAATTTGATCGGTAAATACAAGTTCGATTATATCGAACCTGAAAAAGCAGATGCAACGGATGCATTGAGAGATGATATAATGAAAAACCTTTTGAGTGGTATGCGTTTAAGAGCCTCTCAAAATGCTATTCGGTTAGCCAGGTCCAATCTAGATTATCTCAGACAAATGGAGCGTGAGATGGATTGGCGTAACGAAACTAGGCTGCGTCATTGGCTAGAATATTATAAAAAGTTTGCACTGGGCGTGAGTGTTCTAATCATGTTCTTTATCGGTGCGCCTTTAGGCAGTATTATTCGCAAAGGAGGTATAGGGTTGCCACTGGTCATTAGTACAGTTTCTTTTTTGATCTTTCATGTCTTGAACACCACCTTTGAAAAGATGGGTCGCGAAGACCTCATAGATCCACTTTTTGCTACTTGGTTGCCATCTATGATCTTGGCGCCCATTGCACTATGGTTAACCTACAGTGCTTCTACTGATAAATCTCTGATTTCCGGGGAATGGTTCAGCGCCTTAACTACGAAATTCTACAGAAAAAAGGATGAAGAATAAGGTTCTCATTCTTTCAAATAAACTCCCCTATCCTAGCGATGACGGAAGCTCTATTGCCATGGCTCGGCTGCTTGAGGCATTGGCGATGAAGGAATTGGACTTACATTATTATGCTATTAATACCGACAAACATTTCAAAAATGTAGAGGAAAGTGTAGTGCATCAATCGAATGTGACCTTTGAGGCTTTTGCATGGAATACTTCGCCCAAGCCTAGCACAGCACTTGGAAATTTAGCAACTTCATTGCCCTACCACGTCAGTAGATTCTTCATCCCGACACTGCTAAAGCGCCTTAATGCATTCGATACCAATAGTTTCCACACAGTTATTCTGGAAGGTGCCTTCATGGGTATGTATGTAAGTGAGGCCAAACGCATCGGGCAACAAACTATTTTACGTGCGCACAATGTTGAGCATGAGATTTGGCAAAGATTGGCTGAAAACGAAAAAAATCCATTGAAACGATGGTATTTAAAGCTTCAGTCTCGAAGATTGCAACGATTTGAAAGCCAATTATCTCAGTCTGTCGACCAAATCTGGTGCATTTCAGAAAAGGACCAGGAGTGGTTTGAATCCCTAACTCCAGCGGCTTCTTTTATTCCTACTGCAGTACTACCCAAACCTGGACCATCAAACATTCAACCGCTTCGTTGCCACCACTTGGGAGCATTGGATTGGGCGCCTTCCATTCAAGGCCTGCAATGGTTCATGACTGAAATCTGGCCACAGGTTCTCAACAGGGTTCCTCAAGCTGAGTTTCATATTGCAGGAAATAATCCCCCCAAGAATTTTCAATTCCCGAAGGATCAAAACATCTTTTTTCATGGTCGTGTAGAAGATGCTACCGTATTCACCCATGACTATGGAATCAGTATTATCCCATTATTAGCAGGCTCCGGGATGCGCATAAAAATTTTAGAGAACTGTGCTGCAGCGGTACCATCTATTTCTACAGCTATTGGAGCAGAGGGCATCTATACTAAGGACTCCACCGAGGCCATTATTGTTGAATCTGTCGCCGAGTTTGTTGAGGCCCTTGTTGAACTCGTACAGCAGCCGGAACGAGCCTTAGCCTTAGGACAAAAGGCCCAAGAGGATATTTTGAATAGGTTCGGAATGCAACCTACCTTGCAACGCATAGAAAAGGTATGGTCTTGCTAGCTACAACAATATTTTTCATTTGTCTTCTTTGGATCACCATACCCTACTTGTGGTATCCGTTGTGGCAATTGGCCTTTACAGGTAAACCACTGGAAATCAACACGCCATCTTCTTTTCCTAAGATCAGTGTAGTGTTTGCGGCATATAACGAGCGAACCATCATTGAAGAGAAAATCAGAAGCATTTTTGCCTCGCACTACCCACAAGAACTCATTGAGGTTTGGATAGGTAGTGACCTTTCGGATGACGGTCAAGACGATATCATTCGTGAACTTCAAAAGGAGTTTTCCGGCCTGAACCTGCACGTTAATGCCGAGCGTTCGGGTAAATCTGCCACCATTAATAGATTGGTGGAACTGTGTACGGGTGAGATCATCGTTGCCACCGATGCTAATATCATTTTTGATGAGAATACCCTAGTGGAATTGGCCAGTCCAATTATCTCCTCACAAGCCACCGCAGTCGCGGGAACATTGACCTACGGGAAGGCAAAGACCGCCGGTACCACAGCAGCCACGGAACGACAATACCTCACCATTGAGAATAAAATACGCAAATCTGAGAGCCAGAAATACGGATTTTGCCTGGGCATGGAAGGCGGTCTGTACAGCATGCGTAAATCTGCATGGCAACCTATTCCTCCGCACACCTTCATGGAAGATTTCTTCCAAACAGTTCAACTCATTCAGAACGATCATCGAATCTTCTACAGTGATACGGCCCTTGGATATGAAGATGTGAGCACCTCATTGAGAGAGGAATTCAAACGCAAAAAGCGCATCAGTATTGGGAATTATCAAAACTTAAAACGCTTCCGTAGCCTACTACTGAAGAAAGTTCATCCCTTCGGATGGGTCTTTTTATTCCATAAAATTTTGCGCTGGACTGCACCTCAAGCCGTGCTTATCGGGGCCTTGGCCTTAGTGCTTACTCCCTTCGGACTGCCAACTTTTTTAGGTGTCGGGGGGGTAGTATTGTTGGAACTGCTCTTCTATCGCGGTGCAGGTCCTTTGGTGTATTTTTGCGCCATGAATCTTGCAATGTTGCAAGGCTACCTAACCTATTTACAAGGGGTGTCGTCCAGTGTATGGCAACCCACCAAAAGAAATCAGAATGAGTCTTAACACCATAGAAGAAGCAATAGAGGATATCAAAGCCGGCAAAGTGGTCATTGTTGTTGACGATGAGGATCGTGAGAACGAAGGCGATTTTGTTGCTGCAGCATCTAAGGTCAGCCCAGAGATGATCAATTTCATGGCGACTGAGGGACGTGGATTGATCTGTACGCCCATTCTCCCGGCCCGTGCGGCGGAATTGGACCTCCCTCCTATGGTGAACAATAACACAGACCCAAATAAAACGGCCTTTACTGTGAGTATTGACCGTATTGGAGAAGGATGTACCACGGGAATTAGTGCTTACGACCGGTATATGACAGTGAAGTCATTGGTGGATCCTGCCATCAAGCCGGAACAACTCGCGCGCCCTGGCCACATTTTTCCGCTGATTGCCAAACAGGGCGGTGTCTTACGCCGCGTCGGCCATACAGAAGCAGCTGTAGATTTGGCACGTTTGGCCGGTTTAGAACCTGCCGGCGTCATAGTTGAGATCATGAACGAAGACGGTACCATGGCGCGTTTGCCCCAGCTTCGTGAAATCGCAGTAAAGCACGGTCTAAAAATCGTATCTATTGAAGACTTGGTAGCGTATAGAATGGCGCAGGAAAGTCTCATAGAATTGGCCGAAAAATTCCAAATAGAAACGCCACACGGCATGTTCTGCCTGCACGCGTTTGAGCAAAAGACCAATCACCAAGTGCACATCGCCCTAACCATGGGCCAGTGGACAGATTCGGAAACTGTACCGGTACGTATTCAAAGCGCGGGGGTAGCCAATGACATTTTCCACCTACTTACCAGCAATGAAAGTTCACAGCTGGAGAAGTCTTTAAAGGCCATCAGCCAACGCGGGAAAGGAGCGATTATTTATATGAATCAAGAGCCGAATGGCGACCGATTACTTAATAGAATTCGTTCGTTCAACAAAGGGAACTCCGAGCAGAAATCCAGTTTCAGTAAAGACGCACGAGATTTTGGGGTTGGCGCTCAAATCATTAGATTTCTTGGGATTAAGCATATTGATTTGCTGACCAACAATCCTATCAAGAGAATTGGGGTAAGCGGATACGGCCTTGAAATTATACAAAACTCACCCTTGGATTGAAAGAAGGAAACACCATAGTAGCTGCCATCCGGTTTTACAGGTCTTTTGACCAATTACCTTCGCTAGGTGCTATGTTCCTATTAACCGGTCTTAGCGGTATCTTCGAAACCCTTCCCATCCTCGCTTCCCTCCCGCTGTTGCGAACCATTTTCCTTGATCAGCCCAGCATCCACATTGCAGGCATGGACTTTCAATGGATCGAATACGGGGTAATTCTTCTCGTAATTCTCGTGCTGCGACTGATTCTAGGGTATTTGAGTCAATACAAGAATGGTTTTATTAGGGTCCAATTAATGACAGATTTCCGCCAAAATTCTTCCAATGATCGAAGTGCTCGGTTTGAATTTGGAAAACGTACACAAGGATTAAACTTCCTGTTTGTCGGTTGGTCTCAATTCGTCCCAGGTATAGCTTTTCTAGCACTAGGAGTATTCCTTATGCCGAAATTTGGAGCCTTAGTTCTTGCCACACTTTTGCTATGGTCGTTCTTAATCAACCAGTTGAAGAAGAAACAAGATCAACAACACCATTTGGTTTCGGAACTGCAACAAGAATTGGACGCTGAAGAAGATGCGAATCTCGTATCGAAATGGGGCCAGGCCAGACAACGAGCCATTCACTGGGATGCGCTCAATAAAAACGCCCGTGAGTTCATCATTCTATCGACCTTGATTCTTAGCCTGTCGGCTGCCGAGCACTGGGGTTGGTTGGGCGACAATGCCTCGTTAATTTCCATTATAATGCTGCTTCGCGGCATGCAGCAACTCTACACGGCGTACCATATGTCACAGCAATTGTCAGGATTACGTCGTTACTTCAAAGCTTAATAATAGGTCGTTCCCTTTCAATGAATTACCTTTACATTGCTAAATAACCGTGAGATTTCATCTTATGAAAAGATTTCTTCCCATCACTCTTGCTGGGGCTCTGGGATTGTTCAGTTGTCAAACCGATCTCGTGGATCCCACGGATATTAATATTGTCGCTGAACCCGCCCTGGCCTTCCCATTAGGGAGTGTAAACCTAACCATGGAGCACCTTCTTGCTCCTGACGATAGTCTAATCTATAACGATAACGCTACCTACAAAGTGGTCGTAGCCCAAGACAGCGTTTTTGGAATCAACGTGAATGATCTGGTTTCAATTCCTGCTCAAAGCCCTTCTTCTAGTGCTATTAGCATGGGGACGATTGCGGTGGACAACGTAACAATGTCACAAAGCATTGCACTGGGAGCCATTGCAAGTGATGCAGGCCTGACCTCTATCACAGCGGCTCACGGATCAAACGCACCATTTCCATCAATGAATGAAAGCAATGTTGGAACATATGGTGGTAGCGGATTTGGTTCATTTAGCAGTGCTTCCTTTTCGAACGGTACGCTCTCATTGGAATTGACCAACAACTGGCCAGTTCCTGTTTCCCTCGGTGTAGATTTGGTCAATACTTCAACCGGAAGTACAATCGTATCATACTCTTTGTCTAACGCCAGTGCCAATGGAGGAACGGTAACCGATACAGAATCACTCATGAACAAAACGCTACCGAGTAGCATAGGTTTTAAAATCACTTCTTTGACTTCATCTGGCTCTGGGACTTCATTTGTTGGAATTGATACCACGGATAACCTTGTCTTGGATATCTCTTCGGCAGATTTGGAAGTATATACTGCAGTGACTCAAATTAACTCTCAAGACATTTCCTCGGATACTCAATACGTTGATTTGAGTACAGGTGGAAGCGAAGAATTAAGAGAGCTCATGCTCGCGACTGCAAGTTTTGATTACGAATTCACTTCCTCACTCGCGACTGATTTGGAATTGAACTTGAACTTCCCTGGTTCGGACAAAAACGGTAATGAAATAGATACCACCATTACTATTTCAGCCGGTGCCACGACTACAGGTTCGATCAACATGAACAACACCATTTTGGATCTTACTCAGGACCCCGCTCAGAACCACAGTAGATTGCCTATTGCAGTTAGCGCTACTCTTTTGGGTTCCACCAGTATGGTAACTGTAGATAGCTCAGATGCGTTGAACATGACCTTTGAAATGGCCAATCTTCAGTTCGGTCATATTAAAGGTTTCTTCGGCACACAACAGATTACCATTGATCCAGGAGCTGTGGATTTAGCCATTGACTTCCTTGATAACTTCGAAGGATCAATCAGTTTTGCGGAACCAAGTATTTCAATGGATGTGACCAATTCTATTGGCCTTCCCATCGAATTGGTCCTAGATTTCGCTTCTTATAAAGATGGAACCGCTTACGCATTAAACGGCCCTAATTATGTGTTGCCTTACCCTACAACACTGGGCAATACAGCTACGGGAACGTTGAGCTACGACAACACTAACTCGTCCATCGTAGATGTCTTCACCCTTCCGAAGGATAGTATTGTATACGGAGGAGAGGTCAATGTAAATCACGATACCGCGACCTTCGGCACAGATAACTTTGTGACCAATACATCTTCTATTTCTGGAGATCTTCTCATGGAAATGCCCTTTTACTTTACAGCTGCAGGTTTAGCCTTCGGTGATACTTTGGCGACGGATATGGACAACGCCAATGCCTTACCTGAGGGCGCTACGTTAGAAAGTGCTAAAATTCTATTACAAACCACCACTACCCTTCCTTTGGACGCCAACGTTCAGATTAAGTTCTATGATGCTTCATGGAACGAGGTCATGATGAAAGATCTGGGGTTAATGGAAAGTGGTACGCCAGATGCGGCAGGTATCATTACCACTGCCAATGCTCTTGATAGTGAATTAGCACTAGATGCTACAGAAGCACTCACATTATTGAACGCTACGCATATTGTCGCAGAAGCTACTATGGACACTTACAACGCAGGCAATGATCCTGTGAAGTTGAGGACGGATGCTACATTAAAATTGGACCTAGGGGTTCAATTACAAGTGAAATACGAACTATAAACAGTACTGAAGATGAAAAAGATAGCACTACTACTATTGACCATCGTTACTGTTTCTAGTAACGCACAGAACTTGACCACATTCGGTCTATCGGGGAATGCCAACAACTTAACGCACAACCCAGCTGCTGATCCATTGACCTCATTCCACCTAAACTACATGGGGCTAAACAATACTCTAGGAATGAATCAAACGGCGGGTGAAATTTTCGCCACGACGGATCTTCTAGCAAACTTGAGTAACCTCAATTCGAACGCATTGAGTCTTACCGGAGAAACCAGCATTGATATTTTCCACCTCGGGTTTAAGGCAGGTAAAAACTATGTTTTCGCCGGCTACACCCAAAATGTTGCCCTTGGATTTGATTTCGATAAGGATCTTGCCCACTTCGCTAAATATGGATTTAGTGATGGCAATGGTAACTTGAATTTGAACTATCAAGCTGATTTCAGTGACTTCGGTGCAACCCTCGATGTCACGAACGATGTATTCGTAGGATTACAGCGTTCTTTCATGGAGAACAAGCTACGATTAGGTGTGAGTGCACATCAGATTGGTTATGGATTGGGCATGAGAGTGCAAGCCGATGCATTTAGTATCAACAGTACAGCCACGACCATTCCTGGACGCAACAATGTGAATGTGAACTATGACTTCACAATAGCTACAGCTGGTGTATTAGATGCTACCGCAACGACAGATCAACTTTCTGATTTGGGTAACGCACTAGCAGCTACAGATGCACTTGTTGCGAGCCTTACTACCCCGGCAAACAGCACAACGGCCTTTACCGTGGGAGCAAATTACAAACCTATCGATAAGCTTAGCCTACAGTTTAGTATGAGTGGCTTGGGAGCCTCTCCTATTGCCATTTCAACAGATGTAGCAAAGCGTCTTGCAGGAGGTGTCGCCATTGACGGCTTCGAGTACATCAGCAATGCAACAGATACACTTGGTGCTGCTGTACGCAACGAGGTACAGAGCTTTACAGAAGATATTTCAAATGGCCTTAACACAAATCTAGAGAACACCACCTTCAGCTACGAATATGCGGTACCACAAGTAACCAATGCAGCAATGAACTATCACCTTAAAGGCCAAACCTATGTTGGTGTTCATTACACAAGCCGCACAAACTCCTTTACAGATTATGAGTACTTAGGGTTGACCTCTTTGTTGTGGTTGCACAAAAACATTCAATTAAAGGGTGCTTACTACCTGACCATGAATGAGAATAACGCAGACCTAATCACAACCGCATTGCAATTTAGAGTTACGCCACTTTTACAGGTATACGTTGGAAGCACTACAACTGGCGATATAGCAACAGTTGCGGCTAATTCCAGCGAATCTATAATGGTAGGTGCTGCCACTCAAGGAGTGAACATTACTGCAGGAGCCAGCATGGTATTCTTTGATAAGCGATTTAAGAAAAACAAAAAGGAAAAAGCCGAAAAGAAAGGTGAAGATGCTACGACTCTTTCTCCTGAAGAGGTCAAAAAGGTTGATGATGCACATAGCAATAGCGACACCGTCAAGAAGAATAAATAAATTCTCATATTGAATAAAAAAGCCCGGTGGAGCCGGGCTTTTTTATGCTAATAATTTTCTCAATAGTACGACAGGATCTTCGTCCACATTGAGCGCATCTATGGATATCCCTGCCCCTCTTGAAGTAAGCTCCAAGGTGGAGAGTTGCTCCTTACAAAAATTCGTATATCGGTGTACTTCCTCTTCAGTGAGGTAGGTCTTCTTTCTTGTTTCGTAATCAATCACCTGGTGACCGGATAAACCTTTACCATCTATTTCAAACTGCTCGCTGTACATCAGAATCAACCTTACATAATGATTGGTATGTTTGAATTTTGCAAGCGACTGAACCAATGCAGCTACATCTTCATGATAGATATCTGTAAAAATCAGAATCTGACTACGATTAGGTAACCTAGAATGTAGAGTTTCGAGCTGTTCTAAAAAAATCTCATTGCCGATTTGACGCTCTTGTAAACCCCGGATGTTGTTAAGGAGGAGCTGAATGTTTTCCTCTTTATTAGAGCTTTCAAAGAATTGGGCAGCGGCATCATTCACCTCAAACAATCCTAACGCATCACGTTGCTTCTGCAGTAAGGATGCGATTAGAGTGATCACTTGAACGGTACGCTCCCACTTCCCTGCGTCTTCATTCGGGTAATACATGCTCGAACTAGAATCCAATACGAAGAATGTTCTCATATTCGATTCTGCCTCATACAACTTGGTAAGAAAGCGATCCGTCTTCGCATACACGGACCAATCAATGTGTTTGGGAGAATCACCCGGTACATACTGACGGTGCTGGGCAAATTCTACGCTGTAACCAAAATCAGGGCTGCGGTGCAGCCCTGACATGAAGCCCTGAACACGTTCTTGTGCCCACCAATACAAGTCATTAATTTGGTCAGTATCCACTAGCTATGTTCTATTTTTTTTCTTGCCCATGAAGATAAGGTGATGTAATCAACTGGAACCTCAGTATCAATAAGTTCAATTACCAATTGTATTCTCCATTGCAATAAACGAATTCGCTCGATCAATTCATTTGGAAACCCTCCGCGAATCATTCTCACTTTGTTCGCAATTCTTATATGTTCCAGCAAAAGAGTCAATCTCTTTACAGCATTCTGGTAATAATTAATAAATGTATGACCGAAACGAGCCCCTACTCCAAGATCTAAGTCATTGCAAATGGCGATAATATCATCCTTTATTTTGAATGCTAGATTGAATGTTCCATTGCTGTGATATCCGCGTGTAATATCTTGAATAGCCCTATTAATAGCCAATGATTCTTGATATATGGGTTGTGATATGTGTGTCTGCATGTTAGTCTAGTTTGAAATCTGTAGGGATTGAATTTGGAATCTGTAGATCCTCATCTGACCTACTTCTTCTTGTAATTGATAATAGAGTTCATTTATTTCTTGGAGAACGTTCTC
The DNA here is from genome assembly GCA_022424815.1 of Schleiferiaceae bacterium. Taxonomy (GTDB): domain Bacteria; phylum Bacteroidota; class Bacteroidia; order Flavobacteriales; family Schleiferiaceae; genus UBA10364. The sequence continues at coordinate 12,470 of JAKMGS010000040.1, forward strand.
AATACCAGGGAACTCCATCCCCTCCTGTATAATGATTTGTAATAAGGTCTTGAATTCTATGATTTGGTGTAGCAGAAAGTCATAAGACAAAATGTGTTGTTCCAATGGACCCTGTTCGTTGAATTCGCAAATTGCGTTCGTCATGTATGAATGACATCTTAACAGGCTATCATAGACCGGTTCTCCTTTTAAATCATGGAAATACGTTAAAACCCTATGTGCTGATTGTTGAAGGTAAAAAGTGGATTTGCTTTGAATTAAGTGAGTATTACTATACATGGTTAATAGTCTTAGAATGTTTAAACGTTTTTGAAGGTTTATTTGATTCTTAAGTGAGTACTAATTACTGTTGTCGGAAATAGTGGTATTCAAGAAATTGGCCATTTGCATTTAGTTGTATCTCCATATTGATATTGATTTTGTTTGTTTTTAAAATTACGTGCTATTCAAGGAAAAAATTGTTGGATTGGAAAACTTTAGGTTATCCACAATACCTATTTTAGGGCCATGATTATCACCAAGACCCCATTCCGCATATCCTTTGTTGGCGGCGGTAGTGACTTACCTGCCTTCTTCGAAAAACAGAAAGGTGCCGTGCTCAGTACAAGCATTAATAAATACATGTACATCAGCACGCACCAGTACTTCGAAGCTGATAAAATACGGTGTAAGTACTCTCGGACAGAGACTGTTGGGGATGTCAAAGAATTAAAGCACCCTATCCTGAAAACTGTGCTGAGTGATTTTAATCTCAATGGCATAGAGGTAAGTTCCATTGCTGATATTCCTGGCGGTACAGGTATGGGCAGTAGCTCAAGCTTCACAGTGGGCCTCCTCCATAATCTGAATACTTACATCGGAAAGGAGGTAAGCAAGGAGGAATTGGGTGCAGGTGCGTGTCGTATCGAAATTGAGCTATTAGGCGAACCCATTGGGAAACAGGATCAATACGCGGCGGCCTACGGGGGCTTGAACGTCATTGAGTTCAATCCGGACGGCACAGTGACTGTAAGTCCAGTCAATATTAGTGATGATATCAGGGACCAATTAGACCAAAACCTTAAACTTTACTATTTGGGCAATCAGCGTTCTGCGAGCGCCATTCTTTCCGAGCAAAAGAAAAACACCTCTGCCGAAGATAAATTCAAGGCCTTGGAGCATATGGTGAGCCTAGTATACAAACTTCGAGACAGTTTGGAAGCAGGTAATTTGGATGATTTTGGCGCCTTGATGCATGAGAATTGGTTGCTTAAGCAGCAGCTCGCTTCAGGTATTGCCACCCCACAAATCACTGAAACTTATGATGCTGGCTTAAAAGCGGGCGCCTTAGGCGGTAAGTTGTTGGGAGCCGGTGGTGGGGGTTTTATGTTGTTCTATGCCCCTGTTGATGTGCATGAAGCACTGGATCTGGCCATGGAAAGTGTAGGGGCTACTC
>JAKMGS010000124.1 GCA_022424815.1 Schleiferiaceae bacterium
GTGTATGATTGCCCACAATGTTCGCATCGGCGCACACACCGTCATGGCAGCACAGACGGGCATTGCAGGCTCTACGACCGTAGGTAAGCACTGTATGATTGGGGGCCAAGTAGGCATTATCGGACACCTCACCATTGGGGACCATGTCAAAATATATGCGCAGACCGGCGTTATGCACGATGTTCCGTCGAATAGGACTATCTTTGGCTCGCCGGCTTTAGAACACAGACACTTCTTGAAATCCTTTGCAGCGTTCAAGAAACAAGGCGAATAAACTTTATGAAGCAACTCACACTTTCTTCTTCCATTTCATTCGAAGGAACTGCCCTTCACACAGGAGAAACCGTTCACGTAACCCTTAACCCAAGCGACGCCAATACTGGTATTGTTTTCGTTCGTACAGACCTCGATAATGTTGAGATCCCAGCGGATGTGAAATTCGTGAACCGCACTAATCGTCAAACCATCTTGCAAAAAGGCGATGCCTCTGTAGGTACCGTAGAGCATTTGATGGCCAGTTTGTATGCCTTAGGCATCGACAACTGCCGCATTGATTTGGACGGAAGCGAGATCCCTATTCTCGACGGAAGTGCTGCGCCACTTGTAGCTTTGATAGAAAAAGCAGGCATTACAGAACAAGAGGAGGATAAAAACTACTACGTTCTCGAGGAAACCTTCACCTACAAAAGCGAAGACGGCGGTGAAATCATGGCCATCCCAAGCGAAGAGTTCGAAGTCACTGCACTGATCGACTACGGCAGCTCTGTACTAGGGCCACAACATGCCCACCTCGACAAGATGGTCAACTTTGGCGAAGAGATTGCAAGCGCGCGCACCTTTAGCTTCTTAAGAGAGCTTGAGCCACTGCTCGACCAAGGCCTGATCAAAGGCGGCGACCTCAACAATGCCATCGTCTACGTAGACCAAGAAATCGCTCCTGCGACCTTGGAGAAACTTAAAAAAGCATTTGACCGCGAAGATGTCCAAGTGACTCAAAACGGTACACTCAATAACATTCAGCTGCGCTTCTCGAACGAAGCCGCACGCCACAAACTGCTCGATGTAGTGGGCGACCTCGCCTTGATCGGCCGTCCATTGAAGGCGCGCATCATGGCTACTAAGCCAGGTCACGGCATCAACGCAGAATTCACCAAGGCCTTGGCCGCTAAAATCCGCAAGGAGGAGGGCAAGCCACGCCCACCGAAATACGATCCGAACGCCACCCCGGTGAAAACTGTGGAGCAGATCATGGACCTCATCCCACACCGCTCACCGTTCTTGTTGGTGGATAAGATCATCGAACTCAGCGACTCAAGCGTGGTAGGGGTAAAGTCCGTCACCATGAACGAGCCGTTCTTTGTAGGACACTTCCCAGGATCTCCAGTGATGCCAGGAGTGCTCCAAGTAGAAGCCATGGCGCAATGTGGTGGTATTCTTGCCTTGAGTACTGTTCCAGATCCTGAGAACTACCTTACCTTCTTCATGAAGATCGACAACGTGAAGTTCAAGAAGAAAGTGGTTCCTGGAGATACGCTGATCTTCGACCTCAAACTCATCACGCCTATTCGTCGTGGCATCGTGCACATGCAAGGAAGAGCCTTCGTTGGCGATACCTTGGTGAGCGAAGCAGAACTAATGGCGCAGATTACTAAATAATGGTTCACCAACTATCCTCTGTTCACGCCGACGCGCAGTTGGCCGCCGGTGTTGAAATAGGTCCATTCACGACCATTTCAGAGGATGTCATTATTGGTGAAAACACATGGATAGGTCCAAATGTGACTATTATGCCTGGTGCGAGAATTGGGGCCAATTGCCGCATCTTCCCAGGCGCCGTCATCTCAGCCATCCCCCAAGACCTCAAGTTCGACGGTGAATCCACCACGGTAGATATAGGCGACCGCACCACCATCCGAGAGTGTGTGACCATCAACCGTGGCACCAAGGCCTATGGCAAAACCACCATCGGAACGGATTGTCTCATCATGGCCTATGTACACATCGCCCACGATTGTGTCATCGGTGATAACGTAATCTTGGTGAATTCCGTAGCCCTTGCAGGACATGTTGAAGTAGGAAATTGGGCCATTATCTCCGGTCTATCCGCTGTTCATCAATTTGTCAAAATAGGTGCCCACGCCATGATCGGTGGAGGCGCCATGGTACGCAAGGATGTACCGCCGTTCATCACGGCAGCCGGCGAACCTTTGGCCTATGCAGGTGTCAATTCCGTCGGCCTCAAACGCCGCGGTTTCAGCACAGAAGAAATCCTAGAGATTCAAGACCTCTACCGCATCATCTACCAAAGCGGACGCAACATTTCCCAAGCTGTTGACCGCATCCGTTCAGGCTTTACTCTGAATGATCGCGTACAAGCCCTTTTGACCTTTATCGAGCTTAGTGACCGAGGATTAATCCGCAAATAATCCCAGCCATGCTTGTCCTGAAAGATCTTCAAAAGAAATTTGGGAAGCAGCACATCCTGCAGCACATCACCCATACCTTCAATACAGGTTCGAAAACCGTCGTTCTCGGGTCCAATGGCTCCGGAAAATCCACCCTTGTCAAAATTTTAAGCGGCGCCCTCGAAGCCACCGATGCACCGCCCGTCGCCAACATTGCGGACCGTGAGATCCCAGCAAGCGAATTGGGCCAACATTGTACCATTGCCGCACCCTACGTTGCGCTTAACCCCATGTTCTCCCTGGCCGAGACCCTGGCGTTCCACCAAGACTTCTGCCCATTCCTTCCCTCGTTTGATTCCAAACTTTGGGTGGAAAAAGCAGGACTCACACCCCACCTACACAAACGACTGTCCGCCTTCAGCTCCGGCATGCAGCAGCGCGTGCGCCTCATGCTCGCCATAGCCTCGGACCGACCGCTCCTCCTACTGGACGAGCCTACCAATAATTTGGATAAGGAAGGGGTCCAATTCTACCAAGACCTCATCCACCAATTCGCTTCAGAGAAAACCGTCGTTGTGGCCAGCAACTACATCGACGCCGAATATGCCTTCTGCACCGAACAACTCATTTTAGAAAAACACTACTAACGCCCGCAAGTCCTATCTTTGGGCAAAACAATAAAACACCATGGCAAGTACATCAGATATCAAGAATGGAATGTGTATTAATTTCAATGGTCAACCTTATCAGATCATCGAATTCCTTCACGTAAAACCAGGTAAAGGAGCCGCCTTCGTGCGCACCAAGATCAAAAACTTGGAAACGGGTCGTGTTCTCGACAACACCTTCCCAGCTGGAGCCAAAATTGAAACCATTGACGTCGAAAATCGTCAATACCAATTCTTGTATAACGACGGTAGTGAGTTTCACTTCATGAATACAGAGAACTACGAGCAGCTGACCTTTGCCAAGGATCTGATCAATGCACCTGATTTCTTAGTAGACGGCATGATGTGCTACGTGCTGTTCCACGCCAGCGAAAACAGAGCAATGGCCGTTGAACTGCCGCGTACAGTCAACTTAAAAGTAACCTACGCTGAGCCAGCCGTAAAAGGAAACACCTCTACCAACGCTATGAAAACCGTAACGGTAGAAGGGGGCGCTCAGGTACAAGTACCTCTCTTTATCAAGACCGACGAAGAAATCGTGATCAACACGGAGGACGGGTCTTACAAAGAGCGCGCAAAGTAAATCTCAAGCTCTCGCGAAAATAGCTGCGAGAGCCAGCCTAAATTCACAACATTCTGAAACAGAAAACCACCGCTTCGGTGGTTTTTTTATTTGGTTTCCTGCTGAGGGAATTGGACCTAAAAAAGAGTTTCTACAATGGTATAGACCACAATGAATAGGAAGAACAGCCACATCCCTAAGGCCAGCTTGCCCCATTTGATGTTTTTACCCTCTTCTAAGACGTCGACAATACGTTCCTCCAGTTCTCCCAAACCGAGGGCTTCGTACTTCTCTTGAGACGGGTTTTGGTACGCTAGGATTTCCGGAGTGAGGTAATCGCAATCCTCGCCTTCATCATATTCCGACCAATCCTCTCCCCAATGACAGCCGTGCTCTCGCTCGAAAGCCTGCTTATCCTCCGGGGAAATGGCGCGATCGCCGAAGGTCTTTTGTAAGGTAGGGATGATGCTTTTGTTCATGGGGTAAAAATAACTACCTCCTAATACTTAATTATAACAATCTATGGGGATTTTCAAACTCCAAAATTTGAGAAATAAAAAAACCCGCGCCGGAGGCGCGGGTTTCTTATGTATAGAATTCAGGTACGAATTACATGTCCCAGAATACTTTAGCAAATGTATCGTCACCACTGTAGTTAGCAGCTGCCGCATTGACGTTCGTAGTATTCAAAGAATACTCGTCTAATGGGTAGCTATAACGTGAAGGAGTTACGGTACCAGCTAAAGCAGCTGTTTGCATAGGAAGGTCGTACATACGTACGGCGGCATATGCTTCGAACGCGTTGCTGTACATAGCGATCCACTTCTGAACACCAATTTGTGTTGCAGCAGTAGTTGAGCTAAATGCAACCATGGGGTGCATCATGTACGCATCAGCATCAGCAGATGAACCACCCCACTCTTCGATGGAAGCGCGGATACCATTCTCGTAGTGCGTAGCAGCATCGCTAGCACCAGCCCAACCTGCAACAGCAGCGTGAGCCATCAAGAATTCAACTTCTACGTAGCTGATCGCAGCGTGAGACCATGTTGGATCTTCCAACGCAGCTCCTGGCTGAGAATAATCGTAGTAGTTCACTTGATATCCGTGAGGAGCACCAATAATACTATCAGAGCCACCCAAGTTCTTGAAGAAGCCTGCACGACGTGGATCAGCCAAACCGTTCAATACATCACCTAGAGTCGCTGAGGCAACGTAGTCAGTACGACCACTTTGAACCAAAGTTTCCCACATTGGGTGAGTGTGAGGAGG
>JAKMGS010000125.1 GCA_022424815.1 Schleiferiaceae bacterium
ATGTCGTACAAAGCGAAGTCTAAGCCAAAACGACCATTTGCAAATCTGGCATCAATACCTAATTCACTTGAGGTAGTTCTTTCCGGACGAAGATTTGGGTTCGTGGCGAATGTATTTACTCCGAAGGCTGGATAACCCCCGAACATTGCCGATGGACTATACGTGTTGTTCAGTAAGTAAGGATCTGTATCTGAACCCACTTGTGCCAAGGCTGCACGTACTTTTAGGAAGCTTATACTTCCTAAATCTGCCATTTCTGAAACGACAACGGATGCAGATGCAGCAGGGTAGAAATAGCTGTTGTTCTCAACAGGAAGGGTAGATGACCAGTCATTACGGGCACTAAGATCTAGGTAATAGGTGCTCTTGTAGGCAAAAGATGCTGTTCCGAAAAGCGAGCGTATAGCCTTCTGTGCAGATCTTCCTTCGGTTTGCACATTTGAGCGATTGTTGGTCAAGGTAAATACCCCTGGCTGTAACAACTGTGGGTTATTAGCAATGAGCGAAGAGCTTTGCTGCAACATCAAGTTCCCACCAACTTTAGCATCAATACGAAGGTCCTTTTGCTCCAACGGAGCGGCGTTAGACCATGATAGTAAGGCTTCAGTGTTGTTTTCCATAAAGGACAAACGGTCTTCTCTGAAGCTTCCAAATAATACTTTTTTAGTCGATGTAGCACGACGGTATTGACGGATATCGTTTTTCATATCCTGCCCTGTACGTACACGCAAGTTCATGCGGTCGGTAATATGGTAAGTGGCATTGATATCTCCTAAGAGGCGATGTGCGTTGAAGCTATTCGTGTTCTCATTTACGATCATCCAAGGGTTATTTCCCCATAGTTCCTCCACATAGGCCTGCTGAATATTTTCTAGTCCTGGCTTCCAGTAGTTGCGTAAATCGTCAATAGGAGTGTTTCTAGGTAGCCACAAGAAAGAGTACATCACGGATGAGCTCTCGTCGTAACCGGCGTTAGGAACATTATTAGACCCAGATCCCACATACATGGCATTGGCTCTGAATTCTAAACGGTTGTTGAATAGCTTTTTACCCACAGAAGTTTGGAGTGTGTTTCTATTCAAATCAGTATTAGGGATAATACCTCTTCTATTCAATTGCGTGGCAGAGAATCGGAAATCACCGTTTTCATCTGCGTTAGAAATACTGATGTTATTGTTGGTGCTCACTCCCGTTTGAAAGAAGTTCTTCATGTTGTTTGGCGCAGCCTCGAAAGGAACTGCTTCACCGTTTGAGTCCCACTGTTTGACTAATTGGCCATTCGTTCTTGGGCCCCAGTTTTCGCCGAAAGCGTCGTAGTAATCCCCGGTGTAGGCAGTACCTGCATTGTAGCTGTATTTACCATAGCCTCCGTTACCAAACTGATCTTGGAATTCTGGGAGTTTCAACGGGGTTTCAAATACCGTATTTGAGTTTACGCTAATTCCCCAGCCTTCGCTATTCTTTCCGGTTTTGGTCGTTACATAGATGACCCCGTTCGCTGCACGTGAACCGTACAAGGCTGCAGCTGCCGGTCCTTTAAGTACTGAGATGTTTTCAATATCATAAGAGTTGATGATCTGAGCGCCATTTCCAAAATCAATGGTAGATGATCCGTTCAATCCATCGCCTGGTGAAAAGAGGCCGTTGGTAATAGGCACACCGTTTACGATGAAAAGAGCTTGGCTATTCCCATTCAGAGAAGTTTGACCTCTAATAGTCACATTTGAAGATGCTGTAGGGCCGGATGACCCTCCGGTTACATATACCCCAGCCAATTTTCCGCTAAGGTTATCTACCGCATTCGGCGCGGGCACCGAAGCAATGTCTTTGCTCTTAAGGCCTTGTACCGCATACCCCAAGGCACGCTCCTCGCGTGATACCCCTAAGGCAGTGATGACTACTTCATCTAATTGGATATCAGAGGCTTTCAACACCACGTTGACCACGGCTTGACCTTTTACGTCCAAGGTTTGACTGTCGAAACCGAAGTAACTGTAGGTAACTGTGGTTTGATTGTCATAAAGTTTTAGTGAATACTGGCCCATCGCATCCGTAATGGTGCCTGAGCTGCTGTTGTTTACGGTGATAGAAGCACCGATGATTGGGTCTCCGTTTTCATCGGATACCGAACCACTAATGTCTTGCTGAGCCATCATTGTTGTCGATAGCCCAAGGAATACGAAGGATAAAGCAATAAAATGGAGTAAACGATTTTGTCGTTTTCGCATAATAAATGATTGTTTTGGAATAAAATGAGGCCATTGATCCTATCCAAAGGGATCAATGGTTGACAGTTTTTCTGTCGGAAAAATAGGAGGGATCTAGCGCGCTAAAACAGTTAAAATACTCCGTATGTACAAGGAGTCGATATCTGCGCCCCAAAAGGGAAAGCGAACTTAGATTTTGATTGTGCGATGGGCTTCGAAGAGCTGTTTTCTTCTACTAAAAGATCTACAGGGTCGACCTCTTGGATGTAATCATCTACCGGAAAAGCGGTGTTTTCCTCCAGTAGTGTTATGTCAAGGATTGATTGGTTTTGTCCGTCCATCAGAGCACAAAAGTAGGCAATTACAGGACCATTCCCAAGAATCTGCTCGTTTGATATGGCAGGTAACCCTTAGCATGCTTATAGATAAGTCACGTATTTTCTAAGTAGCCAATTAAACCGCATGACCGTACGACTCAAATCATTACACATATGCTCAGGTTGTAATTGCAATACTTTGTCTCGATAGTGGGATCAAGAACTAAGTTTAGTAAGGCATTTAGATAAGTATTAAACCTTGGACCTTTTCTCCAGAATGTATGCACGGAAAAGCCCTCATGCAGAGCACCAGGGCTTTTTTTGTGTGTAAGGGAACATTTACAATAGAGAGGACAATGGGTCTAAAAAATTGTAAATGAATTTATTGACAGTTAGAGCTTAATCTCCAAAGGTGACTGAATGAACCGTCCAAATGGAGTTTGCCGCCGTCACACTCAAATGTTACCGCTCGAGGCGTTCCATTCCATAGCAAAGTGTCTCCATCAAAAGAATAACTGTGAACACCGGGAATTCGATCAGAACTATCTAAAGAGTTCCAGTAATCGTCATCACCGGGACAAGTGATACAATACGACGTATAGATATTTCCATCGATGAATTCATACATCGTATTTGCATCGGCTCTATTTTCAGTGGGAGACCAAATCCATTTACCTTCCATAGTGTATACGGGATTGCTTTTTTCGCAACTAGTTAGTGCGGCAAACGTCACCAATGCGATGAAATACATTTTTCTCATGTTAGTGTTTGTTGTTTTGTTCTATACCTAAAGATAGAAAAATAAAATCCTGATTATCAAAAGGTTCGCTAATCCTTGAGCAACAAGGTTGGCAATCCTGCCTTAAATGGCAATCCACACTTTTCCCCAATTCTGAAGTCGTACCTTTGAAAGTAACTAAGCACTGCCGTTTCAACATTGACTTCAACGCACACTGATATCGCCGTCCAACAACTGCATACCGCGGTACTTCAAACACTTCGGTATTTTGAGTTTTTTGAGCATGCTTTGTACGGCGAAGAGGTCCATAAATATTCGACCATTAAGTCCACGCGGGACCAATTATCTTCTGCCCTCAACCACCTTTGTACAACAGGAGACATCGTATCGAAAGACGGACTCTATGCGTTGAACCAAGCGCACATTGAGCTAAGATTGAAGCACATTAGGAGGAATAAGAAAATGATGAAAGCCGCCAAGAGAGTCGGGACTTTTATTCATCGTTTCCCCTACGTTCGCGGGGTCTATTTATCAGGGTCGTTATCCAAACATGGCATTACTGGGAAGGACGATGATCTCGACTTTTTCATCATTACTAAGGCGGGCCGAGTATGGGCGGCGAAGTTGTTGCTTATTGCGTTTAAAAAGATTGTGCTGCTCAACAGTGAAAAGTACTTCTGTATCAACCTGTTGATGAGCGAGGAGGAATTGGTCCTGAATAAGAAAAACATCTACATCGCCACCGAGGCCGCTTCTCTACTGGCGTTGACAAACGAGCCCTTGCTCCATGCTTTTTTCGCCGCGAACCCATGGGTACAGCGTCAATTCCCTAATCTGGAAGTACAACCTCAAAAGCAGCGCCGTAAGGGATTCAAGCCGTTAGAAGCAACCATAGAATTCATAGGCGGGCAGACGTTGGAACGCAAGGCCCATAGCCTTTTTACGAAACACGTGGAACAGCAACGCAAAGCGAGCGGCTATTACGATACTTCAGAAGGGGTGAGTGCGTATTTTCCGCATAGCGTAGAAGAACAATTACTGGCGCACCTCGCGCAGAAATCGGACAATCATGAATAGAAAAAATCTAGTATTCTCCCTTGTAGTAGCCTTAGCGGCAGGAGTTTTAATGTTTTTTAAACCGGCCCAATTCAAAGCTGAAAGCACCTTTTTCGTTCCGTTGACCTTGCTTGAAAAGCAGATCGACCAAAACGGGATGGGCTTCGGTTCGCCAGTTGAGGTGGATGCGCATCTGGAATTAATGAACAGTAGAACCATTGGACTATTAGTCGGGAAGAAGTTCGGCCCTCAAATTTCCTACGAAGTTAGCCGTACTCGCAATGGTGCGGTTTTGTTGGAGATATTGGCCCCGGAGGCCCAGCTGGCGGCGGATGCGGCGAATGCCATAGTGGTGTTGACGGATTCTGTCAAGCAGCAGATGCTTCGTCAGAATGTAGGGCAGAGTTTGGCATTTGTGGATGAACGCACTAAGGAATTGACCGCCGAAAGTGAGGCCCTTCGAAAAGTTTTGGACTCTCTTCGATTCGCAGCTCAAACAGATTCTTTAGCATTGGCGGCACTGCTCTTTCAAAAAGAGCGTCAATACGGTGCTGCAGTGTTGGAGTGGACACAAGCCCAGCGC
>JAKMGS010000126.1 GCA_022424815.1 Schleiferiaceae bacterium
CTGTGGCATGGAAGCTTCGGGTCCTATTTTAAAATTGTTACGAGAGCGCTCTGTTTGTGCACCCCAATACTTATCAGCGGGGACTTTCACCTCGCCCATCGTATCGTGTTCTATTCTGTAGTCCATCATGTGTTGATTAGGTTCGAAATCTACAGTACAAATTTACGGTACAGAAATCCTATTGAAACATTTGTGTGATGTATCTTTGGCCCTGAATAAAGAACAACCACTATGAAATTTATCGGTTTCCTCGTCTTCATGATTGTTTTATTGATGGGCTTTTCGATGTTGCTTTTTCTAGGCCTATTCGTTGGGTACTGGCTCACACTAGTCGGTCTCGAAGCAATTAATCCGAGATTTGCACATGCTATAATTGGCCACAAAGAAGAGGTATCTGAATAAGGATTCAGTTGAAAGTATATAAAAAACCCGAGCCCCCGGCTCGGGTTTTTTTATTTACATTAGGGCAAAGAAAAATTCCAATGAAATTAAAACCTAGCATTCTAATCGCAGCAATAACCGTTATTCTATCCTCATGTTCAGATCTAAGTCATATTGATATTGTAGTAGAATCTCCAAATGTTGTTTCCGCAAATGAAGAATTCGTGATTACCAATCATATCATCAATTATTCTCAAGAAATACAAGAAGTATACAGTCTCGATATTAGCGACTCCTATCTTGAAAACATTGCTGTTTTAAGCACCACTCCCGGTTATAGAGACGTACAGTATATTCCTTTAGATGATACGTGGTCTCATAGTTTTCGAACTCCACTTCTTCCGAACGATACTCTAACGGTAGAACTGCATTGCATGGCCACTAGTACTGGGCTGTTTCGCGGCACAATTGATTACTGCATTAATTCAGATTACGACTTCGTTACTCGTTCTATCAATACAGTTGTTGAATAACTAAGTTATTCTCGCCTAAAGAATGGCATCCATGGCGTCCGCAGGACGCGCCACCACGGCTTTACTGCCCTTTAGAATAATAGGACGCTCCATCAAACGAGGATGCTCAATCATTGCGAGGATAATCTCCTCTTCATCGAGTTCCAAGTGCTTGTATTCCTCCTTCCACAAGGCCTCATTGGTACGGACCAACTCGAGGGCATCCATATCTAGCGCATCCAAAACCTCTTCAAGCTCAGCAGCGGTCATGCTCTCCTCGTCATTCATATAGAGACGAACATTGTACTGGACGCCTTTTTCGTCAAGGTGTGCAAGTGCTTCGCGGGATTTTCGGCAACGCGGATTGTGGTATACAGTAATCATAATTAATAGGTAATGTGTAGGGTTCCTTCTTCGGTAACGACGCCGCATCTGTTTTCGGCTTCGACTTGGTAAAAGTACACACCAGGAGTGAGAGTTTTGCCATCATAATCCGCCCCCCAATCGAAGGTTGGCGCAGTGGTTTCAAAGACCTTGAGGCCCCATCGGTTGAAGAGAATGGCATGGAACCTGTCCCAATTCTCATCGGTATTCATGGTCCATCTGTCGTTGATATTATCTCCATTCGGCGTGATGATGTTCGGCACAGTGAAGGGCTCACCCGCGAAGTAGATATCAAAGGTTTCCGTGAGGGTATCTGTGGTATTGCAAATGCTGTCGTATCCCACTAATGAGATTTCGTAAATGCCGGTAGTGCCAATGGTCAGCGGGTTAATGGCACCTTGGTTTTGGCCGTCGACGAGCCATTCAAACCCCTGGTACACGCCATTGTAGGCAGGGGAAAACTCCACAAATTCTTGGGTTTCACAATCCTCCACATCCGAGATGATGTTCAGATATGGTGGGAGTCGGAAGAACACGGTATCGATAAATTCCTCCGCCACGTTACAGAGAGTATCTAGGGAGGTAAGGGTGATCACGGTGTAGCCGGCGGTGGGCATGTTGGTTTGGAACTGAGCCGCGGTGAAGTTTGCGCCTGCAATGCTCCAATTCAATATTCTATCCGTAATAATGGAAGAGTCCAAGGTACTGCGCAAGGAGGCGGTCACGGTGCGCTGCGGATCACAATAATCGTAATCGAAATGGGTAAATACGGAATCATAGGCAGGATTTACTTGGACATTGAAGGTCGCCGTATCCCATGTATCACAAATGGTATCATGGCCAATGACTTGAACCGGGTAAGTGCCGGGTGAAGCATATACATGACCGTTCGGAAGATTGGATCCTGTGTTGGAGTTTCCGTCGCCCCAGTACACGGTAAATTCTTGCACGTTGGCACTGGAATCCTGCAAAATAAAGGTGTTCGGTAGGCAGAAGGCCGGTGGATTTGGGTAGGTTCCCACCCGAGCATTTTGTACATCGAGGTCAATGACGGTCACCGCGAGGTTGCAATTCGTTGAGTTGTTACTGGTCGAATAGGCAGTTGAAGGGAAAGAAGGATAGCTCGAGACCCCACCACAGCCTGCACAGACGGCTTGGAAGATTCGTCCATTTCGATCGAATCTAGAGGTGCCGCCGTCTACATGTTCTCTACTTGGCCCACCAAAATAGGTCGCCATGCGAGCGTCTTTCCAATCCGGCCCAAGTACTAAGAAATATAAATCGCGTCCATCCGTAGTACTTTGAATGGCATTTGGCGTAGTAATCATGTTGTTGGTATTGCCCTCGGGGTTAGGCGACCCACCCCAGCCGCTGAAATAAGTATTGCCACAATCATCCACCAAAAGTGCCGTCGGACTGACATCCACTGTCGCATTGGAGCTATCGCCCCATACCGCAGTTCTGCGCAGGTCGAACCCATAATTAGTATTGCGCTTAAACTCTTGAAAATATTGAGCGCTCCCAGGTTGTCCCCAAAGCCCACCGTCGTGCGCTAGCCCACCTTTATGCTGGCCCATGACCGTCACAATAGAATTAGTATCTGTCTCTGAATGTACCTCCACAAAAAAGTGTTGGTTGTAGCCGGTATCCGCCTGAACGTCGAGGGCATCCATTACTATGCTCGCCGCAACTCCAATAGCACTCGGAGTAATATACCCTGAAAGTAGCACAGCATTTTGATCTGAAGAGGTGGGAACTGATATATTGAAGGCATTCACCCAACCCATTTCGTAACTGCTATCGGTCGATGCCCCTACTGAGCCCGCCGCAAAGAATGGACTGTACTTAAAGTTAGCATTAGGGTAATCCAACCCTTTTTTATCCGATAAGGCAATGGAATACAGGGCATCATCGCCTGAAGTTCCGGCATAAGTACTGGCCAATAATTGGCTCATATTTCTACTTAAAATACTCAATACGCCGTCCTGATTTCCTTGATGCGTTGTCGCCGGAGCTAAAGTCGGATAGGTACTGCTCAAGGTCGAACTTGCGATGTAAACATGTCCGCCGTTGCGCCCTACTTCAATGTCGCCTCGGTAGCTGTCCCCATAGTTAAACCCTAGATTGGTGTTGATGCCGTCATTACCCGCACCGCCGAGGTACGTACTTCCTACTAACTGGGTTCCATTGGCACTGATATGCGCTACAAAAAGATCCGTGCCTTGCGTAAAGGTGTAATATTCCGCCGTTACCTGCTGCCCCGCGGCAAATGAAGTATCATAAGCGCTGGCCGTCACGCCAAAATCATCCGATCCCGTGGAGCCAAGAATGTATAGATCACCATTCTCATCACAATCTAGACTGTAGGGTTGGTCCAAGTTTGATCCGCCCAAATAGCTTGACCACAACAATTGGGTCCCGTCTGACGAAAACTTCGAAAGCGCCACATCAAACAAGCCGCCATTAAATACGGTATCCACCGCTCCAAGCGTAGTAGGATAGCCCGTTCCCCACACTATACCTCCGCCAAAGGCATTGCCGTTATCATCAAAAGTGGCCGTGTAACCAAAGTTGTCCGCGGAGCTGCCTGTGTAGGTGCTAAAAATGTAAATGGGGTCTATGATCAAAGGTTGGCCTTTTTTTCTACGACCAATTTTATAGCCCACATATTCCTCTTCCTTGTCGTAGCGCGCGCGAACCTCACCGTCCTCTTGGTAGGCAAAAGGCATAGCTTCCACAAGCGCGCCAAAGCGCGTTTGAAGATGGAGCTGTTTCTCGAGCACCTCCACGCCCCATAAGCCGCCGTAATGAATATGAATCTGTTCAGGATCTACACCAGGGTCCAATTCCCAATCGAACTTAAACCCACCTGCAGCCTCATACACCACCAAGTCAATTCCCGGATAAACATCCTTTGCGCGCACCTTAGAATAGCTACGCACATTGGAGCGCCATCGCTCACGCGGTCCTACGAAATAGTTCAAGGGTGCCTCGTAGGCCACTTCCCCTGCCCATTGTATTTTTCGGGGCCCATCGAACGCCATGCTAAAGTTGTGGTAATGCAAGGTATCCGCGTAGTGATGGTGACCGCCGATGTGATCGCTATCAAAATCTGCAGGATCCATCACGGACAATACCAACGAATCTGGCGTTAAAAACAGGCTATTCGGGCCCATCTGCATCCGGAAGGTGGATGGGTCGTTCCATTGCCCACTATTGTGCACAAATCCCTGCTGGGCATAGAGGCCGCAGGAAATCAAAAATGCTAGTGAAAATAATATGGAACGCATAGCCCCAAGATAAGGAGTATCCTGCGCAATTTGTTCGTTATCCGCGCGATGAATACGCCCTTTGACGCATTGGTTTAATACTCGTCAGCTGCGGCACTTTCACCCTGCTGCATGAGGAAGGCTTTGAGGAATCTATCAATATTCCCATTCATCACCCCGTCCACATCAGAGGTCTCTTCCGCCGTACGGACGTCTTTGACCAATTTGTATGGGTGCATCACATAATTGCGAATCTGCGAGCCCCATTCGATCTTCTTCTTACCTGCCTCAATCTCCGCACGCTTGGCATTGCGCGCCTCAATCTCCATCTCGTACAAT
>JAKMGS010000127.1 GCA_022424815.1 Schleiferiaceae bacterium
TTGAATCTTATCCCAATCCCAAGTGATAGAGAGTTGAACTACAGGCTCATTGCCGGTATGAAGACATTGGATCTGTTGTTCATTGAGGATAAACTGACCTGAGCTTGATTGGATGGCCAATGGAATTTTATCGCGTCCTACGTACTGCCATTGCGCCTTGAAGGTTGTTGGCAAACCTAGATAGGCTAATTCCTCTGGTATCACTAGGGCAATAGCCATGGATTGTTCTAGTGTCCGCAGCGCTTCTGTGGCTCTGGCGTTGAGTTTGGTCTTAAATTTGACATCCCCGAAGAGCTGAAAATCATGAGCTTTATCTAAGGCATCTACGAGAGCACTTAATCGTACGGATTCCGATAATTGCCCGTCCTTAGCTTCTGTGAATTTCCCGTTGATCCATTCCATGGCCTCGGCATCTTGCAACGCTTTCTTTCTCAAAAAGGCTTGAAGATCTAAACGGTACAGGGTGTAGAAGCGAACTTCATCTGAATAGCTTTCGACAAGCTCATAATCTTCCAGACGAATCTTAGAAGTTGAGGTTGTATTGGATTCAAAGGCACTGTTGAAGCCCCCGGCATCCTCTTTTTGAAGGAGTTTAGTTTCGTCGTAGATCTCGCTTTGTACCTCCTGAGCTAAATCCGCCAAGGCATTGGAACGAGCGGCTTGTTGATAGGCAGTGTTTGGATTGATGTAGCTGCTTCCTACGCCATACACATAAGTGCCTGTAGCATCTATAGGTTTTCCACTGATCCAGTTCGGAGGGGTGTTTTTTCTTGTGCCACAACTGGCCAAGATCAATGCACTAAAGAGTAGAAGGAGGTTTCTCATTCTTTGGTCAGTTTCTGTTGATTGACATGGGCAGCAGCCTTATGAGCCAAATTGCTGATGGCATCCTTGCGCATGGACGAGGTGCTTTGAATGCGCTTATTGGCTTTGACTAATCTGTTCATGCTCCCGTTGTCGTTTCTGCGGCGGTCGCTTGGATGTTCCTTGTTTTGGTAGCGCCAATCTCCGGAAAACAGATCGCCCGTTCCTGAGAATTCGACGTAATGAATCTCGTCTTTGTCTTCGTAATGGAAACTTTCGGACCACAGGATTTTTGAGGTGGCGCGTTCAACCATGGCCAATTGCATGTCATAGCTCGCCTCATTTTGCTTAGTAAACTCCCTGTAGGTCACCTTTTTATACATGGCTTTTTTGACCTCTTCACCCTCATCGTTTTTCGTGGTCACGTAGTAGCGCTCCCAACCTCTGCGAGTTTGCTGGTTCAACGTACCCTCATTTTCATAGACGTGTGTTATAATGACTTTGAGGTAGGCATCTGCAGCCAATAACTCTTCCGTAACGGCGGCTTCGTTTGTCGTGCCGTTAATAATCGCTTCTTGCTCTTGTTGCAGCATCTCAAAGTTGGTACGGTCGAGCAATTCAAGGAAGGGATCGTTGTTTTTCTGGATCAAGGAAATGACCGCGCTTTGCAAGGCGGCGGACATGGTGGCTTCGCTTCCTGTAATGTTTGGGTCCGAAATGATGCCCAGTCGGTATTTTCCTCGTTCGATGGCCTGCTCCTCAAGTTTTCTGAGCATTTCCTGCTTAGGGTATTTCTTGAGCATGGGCTGAAGCAGGTCGTGTACTTCACGGAATTTGTTGCCCTCGAAAAGGTTCAAAGCTTGGACATATATAGGTTCCACCTCGCTGAATTCAAGAAGGCTTTGAACCTCTTTGTAATCGGGGTCGAGCGATTTGATTTCTTCTAGGTTAGATTGCGCACGATCGAACTGGCGCGTGCGAATCCATTTTTCAGCACGGGTATATTTTTGAGAGAGGAATCGGTCCAATTGGTCCGCATAATCTCTATCGTAGAATCCCTCGTAGCGACTCGTATTGATATAAGGCTTCAGGTAATTGCGCCACTTTTCAGCTTCCAAAAATTTGTAAATGGACAGGCTATCATTGCCATCGGCAAAGCGATAGTTAGTGTAGAGCTCCTCGAGAAGGGCGTTGCCTTGCTGATCCATGGCCAAACGGTACTTTACCCGGCCTGGCTTGCGATCAATGGCCTGCTTGTAGGCCGTAACGCTCTCCTTGAGCATGTGCACCTTGGCGTATTTGTTCCCGGTCTTGTAATAATATTGCGCCCCACGACAACCGCCGAGGAGAAGTGCTATAGCAAGAAGCGGGACCAATTTTTTCATACAAACTCTTTGCAACTACATTAAAACAAAAGCCGTGCCTTAGGGCTTAAAGGTAGGGTACGATGTATTTTTATCCTATGAACAAACCCTTGATTCTCCTTTCACCTTCTAAAGGCATGCGCACCGAAGCGTCCTTTCCGTATTCGGCCCCACAAACCCTGACTTTTCCGGAGGAAACTGAAAAAGTGGTGGCGGCCGTTCAAAGATTATCCGAGAAAGCCGGTAAGGCTCTGTTTAAAGTCAGCGATAAATTATGGCCTGAGGTCCATGCGATGTGGTCCAAGGAGCCAAGGCATTACCTCCATCCGAACCCCGGTGTGGCGGGCATTCATGCCTACTCCGGCGAGGCCTTCAAGTTCTTGGATAGTGAAAGTTTGAGTGGGAGCGCGCTGGCGCGCGCTCAAGAGCGTTTGGTGGTGTTGAGCGCCTTGTACGGCGCGGTACATGCCGATGCGGTCGTGGTGCCATACAGGTTGGAGATGTTGTCGAAATTGGCCACAGGTAAAGCCAAAAATTTATACGCGCTTTGGAAGCCGGTGTTGACGGCATGGGTGAACGAGGGCGATGCGGATTTTGTGGTAGATGCTTGCAGCGGAGAGTACAGCAAAGCCATTGATTGGAAAGCGGTGGAGAGACCGGTGGTTGCGGTGGATTTCAAGCAGCGTAAAAACGGCCAATTAAAATCTGTGTCCGCCTTTAGTAAACAAGCCCGTGGGGCCTTCGTGCGCTGGATGTTGGAGGCCGATGTGCATACCATTTCCGGTTTGGAAGCGTTTAATGAACTTGGATACGAATTACATTCGAACGAGGATAATAAATTGGTATTTTTGAGGGATTCAGATTGATTATGAAGTACACAAAATATTTGGCCTTAACGGTCTTTGCCCTAGGGTTGTCGACAGGATTGAAGGCACAGCGTGCCACGGCATTTTTGGAATTAGGCGCCTACGGGATGACCCAAAACTATTTGGGCGATGTGAACGGCGGAAGCTTGAGCGCCCTGACTCAAGAAGCGCGTTTCGGCCTCGGAACACAACTCAAGTATAACTTTAGCAGCATCCTCAGCGTAGGGGCTGATGTGAACTACGGTAGTGTATATAGCCACGATAACTTGCACGGAAATGCCGATCGCGATTACCAAGTAGATACGGACCTGTTGAACGTAAACCTGTTCACGAACATCCACTTCATTCCCTTTGGTAAATACAACCAGCGCAACCACCATACCCCATTTGTACATGTGGGCGCAGGAGCGTTGACCTACCAGCCGCATTTGAACACCAACGCACAATACCCAGACGGCATCGCGTTGTACCCGGGTACAGGTCATACCTACACCTATGCTTTGGGCTTCGGATGGCGAATTCGCCGCTCGTTGAAGAGCTTCTACAACCTAGGCATCTATTACAACGGGTTCGGTGCTTCGAACATTGAAGGATTCAACTACGAAAGTGATTGGTTGGCGAACAACCCAGAGTACCGCAATGGCATGGACGGAAGCTTGACGTTCAAGTTCGGAATGAGCTTGGGCTTCTTCGAGCAATGATTTCGGCACAGCCTTTGAACCATATATAAGGCCCTCCTATGGAGCGGCCTTTTTTTGGCCAATGGTGACAGCATGTCGCGGAAATTGGCCCCTAACGACCTTTTGAAACAGAGATATGGACAGATTGTCATTCAGCGATATTATTGACGAAAACACGGAATTTATTCCATTGATGACTTCGGATGAAGAAGTGGAAATAGGGGATGACCAATTACCCGAGCTGCTCCCCATCCTACCGTTGCGCAACACCGTCATCTTCCCTGGGGTAGTAGCGCCTATTACCGCCGGCCGCGACAAGAGCTTGCGCCTGATCAAGAGCATCAGCGACAAGGATAAATTTGTCGGCATGGTGGCCCAGATGGACATGAAAACCGAGGACCCTAGACAGAGCGAGGTGTATCCTATCGGGACCATGGCCCAAATCGTCAAGAGTTTCAAAATGCCCGACGGCAACACGACGATTATCATCCAAGGAAAGAAGCGTTTCCGCATCCTCGAATGGGTTCAAACCGAGCCCTTCAACATCGCCAAGGTGGAGTTCCTTCCTGAATTTGTTCCGGGCGATGACGATGTGGAATTCCCCATCCTCATGGACTCCATCAAGGACATTGCGACCAAGCTCATTCAAGAGAGTCCGCACATTCCTTCCGAAGCGCAGGCGGCCCTGGACAACATCCGTAGCAACACCTTCTTATTGAACTTTATCGCCTCGAACAGCAGCATGAAGTTGCCGAAGAAGCAAGAGGTATTAGAGCTTGAATCTTTGAAAGACCGTGCGGTCAAGGTGTTGGAAGGGTTGAACCTGGAGCTGAAGATGCTGGAGGTTAAAAATGAAATTCAAGACAAGGTCAAGCACGAATTTGATCAACAGCAGCGCGAATATTTCTTGCACCAGCAGATGCGTACCATCCAAGAGGAATTGGGCGGCAATAGCTCGGAAAGCGAAGTAGAGGAAATGCGCGAGAAGGCCAAGGCCAAGAAATGGGACAAGGCTTCTGAGGAGCACTTTGATAAGGAGCTGCGCAAGTTGCAACGCTTGAATCCGCAGATGCCCGAGTTTGCCATACAGCGCAACTATTTGGAATTCATGCT
>JAKMGS010000128.1 GCA_022424815.1 Schleiferiaceae bacterium
GGCGCTGGATGCTTGGGGTAGAAGCACTTCCAGCTGCACTGTATTGTTTGCTTATTCTTGGGGTACCTAATTCCCCACGCTGGCTCATGGTGGAACGCGGCGATGCTTCCAGTGCGCTCCAAACGCTTGAGTTGCTACATGGCGATGAAGCGTCCGCCAAAGCAGAATTGGACACCATTAAAGCCCACCAAAGTAAGGAAGAGGCAAGCGCCAACGTATTCAGCGGTAAATACAATAAGAGCCTCCTTCTCGCCTTTTTACTAGCGTTTTTCAACCAATTAAGCGGCATCAATTTCATCTTATACTACGCACCGGTGATTTTGGAGAATGCAGGATTCGCCTCATCCGATTCCCTCTTCTCTTCCATCGCTATTGGTGGAACCAATTTAATGTTCACCTTCGTCGGCCTTTATCTGATCGATAGAATGGGGCGTAAATCGCTGATGTACATCGGTTCGGTAGGTTATATAATTTCCTTGGCAATGGTGGCCTATGGCTTTAAAACTGATGCTTCAGCAGGGTTCAACCTTTTTTTCATACTCACCTTCATTGCCTCCCATGCAGTAGGTCAAGGTGCCGTCATTTGGGTATTCATCTCCGAAATATTTCCGAATAGTGTTCGCGCGGCCGGCCAAGCTTGGGGTACAGGAACCCACTGGGTGTTCGCAGCACTTATCACCATGCTCGGTGAGGTAGTCATCGAAGCCTTCCCTGGATGGACGGTATTCGCTTTCTTTGCTGCCTTTATGGTACTTCAGCTACTTTTCACCCACTTCATGATGCCCGAAACCAAAGGGGTCAGTCTTGAAGAATTACAAGACCAATTAACCTCAAAGGATGCCTAAACTGTACTGCTTCGGCGAAGTATTGTGGGACCTCTTTCCCAGCGGTGCTAAACCGGGTGGAGCACCCATGAACGTGGCTATCCACGCACAGAATTTGGGCCTGGAAAGCGCCGTTATTTCTGCCATTGGGGAGGATGAATTGGGCCAAAATCTTTTAGATATCCTACAAGAGCGCGGTGTGAATACAGCATTCATCACCACCAATGAGCACCCTACTGGAACGGTCACAGTGGACACTTCCAATCCTTCGGAGGTGCGCTACACCATAGACGAACCAAGCGCTTGGGATTTTATTATTGCGCCTGAGATTTCATGGGAGCCGGGCGATCTGCTCTTGCACGGGTCTTTAGCTACACGAAACAATCAGAGCTACGAATCCTTGAAAGCGCTCAGGGCGAAGGCTAGTATGCGTGTCTTTGACCTAAATCTTAGAAAACCATATATCGACCAAATACGAATCCTAGAATTACTTGCGGGCACAGAAATCGTCAAGGTAAACGAAGAAGAATACGCATTACTCGCTAAGTGGCTACATTTTGATGCTAATCCCGAGCTGGGTTTTGAAGCCCTGCATGAACGATTCGACACTCAAGAACTCATCCTAACGAGAGGCAGCCAAGGGGCGCTTTGGGTGAATAATATTGGTGTACTTCAAAGCAAGGTCTTTCCAGTAGCCGTAAAGGACACCGTTGGCGCTGGAGACAGCTTTCTAGCCGCGATGCTCTTTGGGATTTCACACCTCCTAGAACCGCAACAAACGGTAGATTACGCCGCCGCCCTTGGCGCAATGGTTGCGAGCAAAGAAGGCGCCAATCCTATAATCAGTAAAACAGAACTAAAAGCCTTTATTGACGCTTCAACCTAATAGTAGTTTCGACCTCGTCCGATTCTCCTGCTGGTACAGTGCGCCAATGGAAATCAGAATGACCTAGGCCCGTGATCGGCTCTATGGCAACAAATGGGGCGTTCGCCGGTCGAAATATCTGTGTAATGGCGGACAGTGGTTGGATGGTAGTATGCCCAAGCTCGATAGCATCCAAAAAAAAGGCGCCGTCCACTTCTTCGTTCCAATCGAATCCTTCAAAAGGAATTTTGTCGCCCGGATGGCTCAATTCATTCTTCTTCAATCGATGGGCCGGCGTTGGGTTCAATACCGGGGCACTGGTTTTGAAATAGGGATGCCACCCCATATGATAAGGCAAACTAGTTGTTCCTGAATTTTGAACCCGGCACGAAAGACTTAAGCCTTCCTGACTGAGGATGTAGGTAATTGTTAGTTTACAAGGAAACGGATAAAAGTCTTTTGAACCGTCATACGTCCAACTCGCTTGTATACCATTCGAAAGTTGCGCCAGTTCAAATTCCTCCCAAGGTGTAAAGCCGTGCAGCGCCGCTCGGTGTTTCTTATCGTTGATGGGCCAGTTATATTCTGTTCCTTCGAATGCCATCACCGTCCCTGATGCCATACGCACTGGGAATGGGAACATCACCGCTCCAGCGGCCCACTGGTGCCACTGCTCGCCAAAATCGTGGAGCAACTCCTTTCCGCTCAATTCGGCTTGCACTAGGGATGCCCCTGTGGAGGCGACAGTAATGCTACCGAAAGAATTTCTGAAGGATTGAAACATTTATAGTTATCATAAAAAATGACCGCTCTTAAGTCGTCTTGAACGGGCTTCTCAATGTATAGCTTTTTGGACGATAACGCTTGTGCGCTACTTTGAGGATCATTTTAAGAACTGGTTTGTTCGTGTAAAAGGAAAAGTAGTTTTCTCGGGCCTGAGCGCCGTAGGTACTCTTTATTTCTGTGGCTGTTCGTCCTAAATTGATCTCGGTGAACCCACCCTCTATGCCGCGATGAATGACTTCAAACATCAGCAAGCTATACAGTCCATCTGGAGCTTCATCCAAAGCACCGTAGTGCATTGCACGAAGAACATCTCCGTCCTTTAGGTATCCAATGAAACCGACTATTTGACCATCTTTTTGTGCAGCAAGAACTTTATAGGAGTCGCCAAACCAGTGACCAAAACCTTCCAGCAAAACAGAAAGATTATCTGGCAGTGCAGCCACCTTCGGAGCTAAAGTTACCTGAAACATTTCGCAGCATTCTCGAAAATCCCGCTCGGAGCTCACGTAATACGTCTCTACACTATCGTTCAAATCCATTGCCTTACGGTATCGAGCGCGGTATTTCTTTTTAAAGCTTGAAACATAATCCTCAACGCTATCCCATGTGTTTTCTACAACCATTAATGGGTCACCCTTGAAGCTGTACCAATTTTTGGAATGGATTGGCGCGCTGGACGTTCCAACAAATAATGAATGCTTGGGCAATCCAGGGATATGGCGTAAATCTTGGAGTTTCTCCGGTGTGAAGAGGTGCATTCCAGGCAACCAGAAACTCCCTACGACTTGGACCTTTAAGGCTGCCAACGCGTTTAACAATTGCAAGCCACGGCTCTTCAGGAAACTCAAATTTCCTTTTCGAAAACTTGGTGCCGAAAACAGAAACTCCTCACCGGTATTTGGATGGTGTAATATTTTCCCAGGCATCTGGGAATATTTGTAAGATTTCGGAGGGGTTTGACTCATTGCGCCAAAAATAGATACATTTATGGTAATTACTACACGAACATGTTTCAACCCAACGCCTTTCAACAACAATTGTTTGAGCAGATATTCAGCTCAACCAAAGGCAAATCAAAGATTACCGCTGACCTTATGGCAGTGTTGGGTTGCTCGCGCGCTTCCCTTTACCGCAAGCGTACTGGTGCTACGCCACTAACGGCAGATGAAATGGTGAAATTGGCCAATCATTTTTCCATCAGTATTGATGCACTGCGCTCGAGACCTGAAGATAACAGTCAAGTTGTAGTATGCACAACCCTTCCTCCTATCAAGGATTATGGCGATATCGATTTCTATTTGGAAAATACGCGGAAGAATTTAGAATTGGCCCTAGTACAACCAAATGCTCAGTTGTACTTCACTGCCAAAGAAGTGCCCTTGTACCGTTACATGGACCAGCCTGGATTAAGCGCTTTTCGCTATTACCTGTGGGTGATGGAAAACATGCGTCGTCAGGAACGGTTTGATCCGCTTGCTATCCCGCAAGCCTTGATTCACAAAGGACAGGAACTCACAAAACTCAGCGAATGCATTAAAAGCACCGAATTCTGGGTAGCAGGCGCATTCGACAATCTCATTGGTCAAATTCGTTACGTCAGCAACAATTCAAGAATGTCAGATCGCGTAAAAAACCAACTCAAAGAAGAGTTACACGCGGTACTCGATAAGCTGCTCAAAAATATCTTGAGTGAACAAACCAAAGAAGGAAAGGCTTACCAAATGGTGCTGTGTAACTACCTCACGCTGAGCGACGGCGCATTACTAGAGATTGGCCCCAACCACAGTGAAGTAATGTTCTCTTACGGGTCTATCAACTATATGAAGAGTTCGAACCCATCCATCGTAGAAGCATTCCGTAGAGGACTCCGTTACCACAAACTAGAGGGTCAAACGATTGATGCTTTGGAACAAGCCACTGCACACGAGTTTATTGAAAGTATCCGCGAGAAGGTTAATGCACTTTAATCATAGCAGCAATGTTCGCTGCGCGCTCGCGCATCGCATCCATTGTTTCCTGACCAGTTCTGTCGTAGGCTAAAGCAACCGCCATTCTGCGGTACGGTCTAGTAGTTGGCTTTCCGAAAATCTTAAAATCTGATTGGGGCTGTGCTGCGGCGAATTCCATTCCAGAATAAACAGGAACACCCTCTTTTTCCGCGAGCACCACAGCACTTACACCAGGGTATCTGAGTTCTATGGCTGGAATATTTAAGCCCAAAAGTGCGCGCGCGTGTAATTCAAATTCATTGAAATTCTGTGTACCAGCGAGTGTCACCATTCCTGTATCGTGCGGGCGCGGACTCAGTTCGGAGAAGTAAACAGCATCATGA
>JAKMGS010000129.1 GCA_022424815.1 Schleiferiaceae bacterium
CTCCTCTCCCCTTACTTTACCTCGAAGCGAGCACAGAAATTGGGCCTTGAATCGCACCGAGCCTATTTCGGGGATTACAGCATCGCAAGCGAACATATTGACGAGGTCTTGATTACTTTCTTTGAAGAAGGTAAGAGCTTCACTGGTGAGGAAAGCTTTGAAATCAGCTGCCACGGCTCCCCATATATCGTCGCCCGCATCATGGAAAGCTTGCTCGAAGCCGGAGCCCGACTAGCCGATCCAGGTGAATACACCATGCGTGCCTTCATGAACGGTCGCATGGACCTTGCCCAAGCCGAGGCGGTGGCAGATTTGATCCATGCAGAGAACAAAACCATGCACGACGTTGCCCTTCGACAACTTAAAGGCGGGTTCTCTAATGAAATCACCACCTTCAGAGAAGATTTGGTCCATTTCGCCTCCATGATAGAGTTGGAACTGGACTTTAGCGAGGAAGATGTAGAATTCGCATCAAGAAAAGATTTACTCGACATGCTGCATTCGCTGAAAACCAAGGTTAATGCGTTGATTGATAGTTTCAAGTATGGAAATGCACTCAAGAAAGGAATTGCCACTGCGATTCTCGGCGCACCAAACGCCGGTAAATCCACCTTGTTAAATGCCCTGCTTGGTGAGGATCGTGCCATAGTCAGTGCGATTGCTGGTACGACCAGGGATACGGTTGAGGATACCTTCAACTATGACGGATTGACTTACAGATTAATTGATACTGCAGGAATTCGAGAGACGGAGGATTATGTGGAGAAAATTGGCATCCAAAAGGCGTTCGAACAAGCTGAAAAAGCAGATGTAATCTTTTATCTCATAGATGCCACGGCCCCCGAAGTGGATGTGGAACAACGCATTGCACATCTGGAGCAATCGGCACCACAAGCGGAGTTGTTCTTATGTATTAACAAATCTGATCAAGTAGATACGACCCAAATTCTTCAAAGACTCGAGGGTTCTCGTAGACAGATTTTCAAAATTGCGGCTAAGACTAAGGAAGGCCTCGTCGAGCTCCTTGCAGCACTTAAAGATGCCACCGCTTGGACTTCACACAGCGCCTCACAAACCATTGTGACAAATGCTCGCCACGCCGATGCCTTGCGCAGGACTGCTTTAGCCTTGGATAAAAGCATAGAAGCTGTAGAACTCAGCATCCCGGGAGACTTACTGGCTCAAGACTTGCGCTTGGCACTGGACGGATTGGGCGAAATTACCGGTACCATTTCCACTGACGACCTGTTGGCCAACATCTTTAGCAAGTTCTGTATTGGGAAGTAAAAACCCCTCCAAACCATAGCTTGAAGGGGTCGTTACACAAATTCGTTTGACTTAATCAAACATTCGCTTCTTTGAAGAAGCATTCCATCCCATAGATAATCCGAATCTAAAAGACGAGCCATCCTTTGGAGGGATGAAATACGCATTAATTGGGAAGTTCATCTCACCGCTTTTTACTGTTTTACCAACGCTAAATACCAACGCTGTACTCACACCATACACTCCACGAGAATCGAGCTGGCCATCCATCGTTTTAGTGATATCCAGGGTTGGACCGAAGGCAAATTCCCATCCAGAATTGTTATTACGCAAACCATTGAGCACGGTAATATTTGGAACGAAGCGGTTGGCTTCGAGGCCACTAACTAAAGGAATAAATTCAGCCAATGCCTGCCAATTTCCTGTGGTGATATAGGCTTTTTCAAACTGGTAACCGAACTGAGACATGATGGGAATCTTTTGATCAAAACCTCCTTCACTCGCTGGCTTAGCAAGAATTTGAGCATTAGCACCAGTGATAAAACCGAATCCCATACGTGGACCTTCTGCGACAATAGTACGGTCAAAAGGATTGTTCAATATATTCTCATAATCGTTGGCTACAGTGACTCGACGGACTAATTCCGGATCATTTTCCAAGCCCATCATATCTTTCAGGGTAAGTTCGGCCATGAGAAGATCATTCTTCGGCACATCTACATAGTTGCGATTCGCACTATTGACGAAAGAACCTTGAGCAACATCGAACAATCTCACGGTTGTGCTTACTTTCTCACCGAGTAAGTTCATAGAGCCGGTAAGAATAAAATCTACTTCTAGCTTCTCCCCTAACTCCTTCAAACAGATCCTTGAGAAACATCCAGTGAAGTCAACATCGTCACGTTCAGAGATGTATTCCACATCATAGCTATCAATGACCTCATAGCCTTCCATATTAATCATCTCTAAGGTCAACTTTTGGATAATCTGTTGACGAGCTACTTCATCATAACCTCGGGTATCGAAGTCTAAGACTGCCACTGAGGGAGTCTTCTGCGCAAACAATGCTACAGTCAACATTGTAAGAATGGTGGTTAATTTGAATTTCATAACGAATTGCGTTTTGATTATGGTGCTAAGTACCCTCGATTGAATTCGTTCGGCAATTATGAAATTCCCATTATGTGTATTTTTATATTGTTTTTTACAGATTCAAATCAATGATTTCACACATTAAGATTCATATTTGAGACAATAGAATGTGATGGGACTGCTGTACATTTGCGAACAAACACTCAGCTTTGAAAAAAGACATCATCATTCCCGAGGTTAAACATGTATACGTCGCAGCCATTCAACGTCAAGACGAACATGGCAATATGAACTGGTGGGTACATATTATCAATGATACAGACAATCCATTAGAAAATCTGATGATTCAAAGCCGTGGATACAGCGACCTCGAAACAAAAGGAGGTAAACAAACGGCTACTTTGAGAAAGGCCATTAAGGTGCTTCCTGCAAAAAGCGCTGCAAAGCTAGAACCCATCATGCCTGAGGTTTTTGATCTATTCAACGAGTATTGGATCAGCTTTTTCGAAGATGGTCAAATGAAGGATCACAAATATATTTTCGGCCCTCATACCATAGATACGAATTTTGTAGATCCTATTCCCGCACTACAGGTTCAAGGAGTATTGGTGCGCTGAGAAGCACTATAATCTTCTCCTTTTCTAACGCGGTGCCACACGATCCAAGCCAGTGAAGCATTGACCATGTAGAAGGCATATTTCGCCACGTACGCAATATTGCCAAATAGGATGTTTTGGTAAAGCTTAAGCATATTGTATACCTGCCAGCTCGCCCATGAATCCGCATACATTCGAGGGGTATTCAAAATCCCAGAGTAGGTAATACCTGTGATAATAGCCGTCACGGTGAACTTCGACATCTTATCGCCAATAGGTGCCGATAGAAAATCTGTGAACCCAATATAATTCAGGCCAATACCTAAAACAAAAGCAATAGCGATGTTCACGAAGTACACATAATCGATTTTACGTGGGACTCGGTCCTTTTTACGTTTCCAATACAGATAAGAAACTCCGGCTCCTAGGAATGAAATGGGATAAGTCAAAAATGCCGCTTCATTGCCTAAATAGTAATCTACAAAGGCAGAATTTACCGCGGTGAGCAATCCGATAAGGTTTCCTATGTTATTACGCTTGGTGACTAACCTGGTGACCATCATCGATACTGCTGCCCCGAACGTAGAGAAATAACCGATAGGAATTCCTTCGCGTACTGTCAAGTGGAAACCCAAAGAAATAGAGACGCCAATGACCAAGGCCACCCCTAGTAGGTCCATCCATTTACTCTCGGTGATTTGCTGTAAGGCCTTCGCGTTCAACTTGGATTCGTTTAACGATGCTAAAGTACGAGGTTGAATAGAATTGGGCCCTTATAACAATCCAATTATCTCAACAGTTGCAATTTCAACGGCGATTCCAACGCGGCACTGCGTAGCACATACATCCCGTTGACCAAATGAGCCGGCAATTCAATGGTGCCGTTTTCAATTGCAGACTCTCCCACTTTTCGACCATAAACGTCAAGGATTTCCATAGTTACGCCCTCTTCCGCATGCAGTACGTATACTGTTCCTTTGGATGGATTTGGGTAGACCAATACTCCATTGTGAGATCTTTCCTCTAGCCCTATGGTGGTGACCGAAATACAATCCGTCCATTCGGTGCAATTGCCTTGTGTGATGATTGCTGCATAATCGCCATTGGCGGAGGCGACATAAGTAGCGGAATTGGCCCCTGAAATCAACGAACTATCACCGCAGTTTACCCATTGATAGGTGGCATTTGTGGCCAATGCAGATAGCACAATACCGTTCACCGAAGTCTGAGTATCGACTGTGTCGATAGTGAGGTCATAGGTAACGATGGAATCACAACCCGCTGATGCTCCAGACACTTGGTTGAAGGTCCAACTATAAGTTCCCGTCGCATCCCAATAGCCACTGCTATCGGGAATCATGTACTGACTACAAACCGTTGCTACTACGGTGTCGTATACGGTTTGACTTAAATTTTGTCCATAGGTCCAATTCGAACTAGATCCGCTCAAATTAAAATTTTGCAAGGTTCCGTTATTGGTACCTGCATGGTCCGTCAAGGTGGTATTAGAAAAATTACTTCCGTCCGCTACGCCATCATTCATAGTGTAATACAACACGAGATTGCTCGAAGGCGCACAAATCTCCCCATTCATGTGGGCTTGGATTTGACTTTGGGTTAAAGCGATGTCCCACAGGCGGAATTCATCGATATCTCCTCCGAAATTATTTACGCCGTCGATGCGACGTCCAATAACCACATTACCCGCAGTAGTGGCAGGTGTAGAAGTGAAATTCCCAGTACCACAGCTCACGCCGTCCACAAATAACTCTACCGTTTTTGCGGAGTTTGGATTGTACACCGCTGCAACGT
>JAKMGS010000041.1 GCA_022424815.1 Schleiferiaceae bacterium
TTTTAAACGTTGCCGCTATAATGAGCCCTATGATTGAATTGACCACAATATACCCCAACCAAGTAAATAGATAAACTTTAATATTTCTGCCACTCCAATTTTCAATAGCTTCTAGCGTGCTTTCCATTTGATCTGCGGGCATGTTTGCATCGCTTAATTTTTCCATAGTAGTCCCTAGTTGTTTATCGACTACCATGTCTCTAAAGTCCGTATCAATCCAAAAGTAAAGAGCTATTACGAAGCCTATACTCAGAGTGATGTTTATAATGCGGTTTATCATGTATACAGAAAATACCTCTCTGAACGTAGCATAACCGTTTTGGCGCTTTTTTAGCTCAATGACCGACCACAAACAAATTACAAAGTTCACTACGATTAATACTACACCGCTGATTTGACCGAAAGTAGAAAACTGATCTAAAATAAGGTAATATGATAGTTGCAGTAATACAGCTAGTGTACCGGCTATCAATCCATAGTTATACAAGTCTTTGTCCAGCTTATTTCTCATTATTGGAGGTTGTTTGCCCAAAGATAAGAGAAGAAGTCAATTTTCGTGATCAAAAGATTGCTTTCTGAGAAGGGTTAAACTAAATTTGCGCCGGGCAAGTCTCACACAACCAGCTCCTGGTGAATCCCCCAGGGCGGGAACGCAGCAAGGGTAGTCGGTCGTAGCGGTGTGATGTGAGTAGCTTGCCCTTTTTTTGTGCCCTAAAGTCTCGGGAATGCCTTACTTTTGACCTGGAATAAATTCAATACCACAACACATGAAATTTTTCATTGATACAGCGAACCTCGACCAGATTAAAGAAGCTCAGGATTTGGGCGTACTAGACGGGGTAACAACCAATCCTTCATTGATGGCTAAAGAAGGCATCAGCGGAACGGAAAACGTGAAAGCCCACTACAAGGCTATTTGTGATATCGTCGACGGTGATGTGAGCGCAGAAGTGATCGCTACTGACTACGATGCGATGATTAAAGAAGGAGAAGAATTGGCCGCTATCGATGAAAAAATCGTCGTAAAAATCCCTATGATCAAAGATGGGATAAAGGCATTGAAGTACTTCTCAAGCAAAGGCATCAAGACGAACTGTACCTTGATCTTCTCAGCAGGCCAAGCCTTGATGGCAGCCAAAGCTGGTGCGACCTACGTGAGCCCATTCATCGGCCGTTTGGACGACATTTCAACCGACGGTTTAGATTTGATCGAGAGCATCCGTGTGATCTTCGACAACTATGATTTCGGCACTGAAATCTTGGCCGCCTCTGTACGTCACCCGATGCACATCATTCAATGTGCGCAGATTGGTGCAGACGTGATGACAGGACCATTGAGCGCAATGGAAGCCTTGTTGAAGCACCCGTTGACCGACATCGGTTTGGCGAAGTTCTTGGAGGATCACGCCAAGGCGAACAGCTAAATTTGACTCAAATTTTTGACCCAGAGCCCTGCAGTAATGCGGGGCTTTTTTTGTACCTTTTTGTAGCGTAAAAATCTCTTTCTCCATGGTCTATACCCTCTTTCCTGATAGCCTTAATATGAGTACGGTTGAAGAATGCGTGGCACGCTTTGAAAAAGGTGATGTTGCCATCATTCCCACGGATTCAGTCTATGCCATTGCTGGAGATTTTCAGCATCCCAAGGCCTTGGAGAAATTGGCCAAAATCAAGGGAGAATCCGTGAAGGAGGCAGAGTTCAGCTTTCTTTTCACCAGCATTTCGCAGGTATCGGAATACACGCAGAGTTTGGACGGTCCCACTTTTAAGCTGGTGAAAAAATGCTTGCCCGGGCCTTACACCTTGGTACTGGAAGCCAACATCAATCTAGCCCGCAAGCTTGGGCAAAAGCGAAGTACCATAGGCGTTAGAATTCCAGATAACCCCATCGTACTGGCGTTGGCTGAACGTCTCGGACGTCCGCTCGCCTCAGCCTCATTGCACCACGACGACGATATTTTGCAATACCCTACAGACCCGGATGAAATCGTCGCGAAATATGCTGGAAAGGCAGATTTTATCATTGACGGCGGTTGGGGAGATAATATCCCTTCCACAGTCATCGATCTAAGCGGTGATGTGCCTACCCTACTTAGAGCGGGTAAAGGCGATCCTGATGTGATTTAACCCAAAGAGCAAGGCCGCGACGGTCGAGTTTGCCACCGGCCACCTCCGGCCACGCTGACAGCCATAGGTAATGCTTAGGGCGTTGGTTTTTAGGCCATTTCTGTAGGATTGCTTTGGCCTGCGTTAGTTGGCCTTGGTCGGAAAGGATCAGCACAGGTAATTGGTCGAAAACTTCATCTTCTATCGGAGCAATTGCAGCACTAATACCCTCGGCTGCGAGCGCTTGTTCCCACTGCTCTGGATGGATTTTAATGCCCCCAGAATTGATGGCAAAATCCAAGCGTCCTTCTACAGTAAACTCACGATCGTTGTATAGTATGGCGGCATCATTGGTGACCAATTCTTCTATACCCAAATGCGGCGACCCCACCACCAAGGCACCGTCTGCATTCACCGAAAAGCGGGTACTGCCTACTGCTCTATACACTTCGTCCTCCAACGAACGCACCGCCACATGAGAGGCCGTTTCTGTCATCCCATAGCCCACATACACTTCAGTCCCCTCGGGGCATTGCTCTACAGGAGCGGTACTGCCGCCGAGCAACACCTTCCTTATCCCCTCGTGCCAAGTCAACTGTTGAAATTGCGGAACGGTCAGCGGAATGAAATCAATCGTGGTTCGAGGGAGGTCCAAGGATATTTTGGGCTCCACCAAATGCAACTCCAACGCCCCAACCAAGGCCCGGATCACCATCATGGCTCCGCCAATACGGTCCGCAGGAAGGCCCAAAACCGCCACCGCGCCTGGGGCTAAACCAAAATATTCCAGCGTAGCTTGTGCACTTTGCGCCAATCGCGCTCGGGGATGATGCCAAACTTTAGGCACCCCAGTACTTCCGCTGGTGGACATGGGTAGAAATTCAGCGTCGGAAAGCCAAAATTTCACCACCTTTTGGACCCCCGCAACATAGCCCGGAACTTCTTGTAAATCAACAAGTTCTATTGGCGTAAAGCGCTGGTTATTCCAAATAAATGTGGTCGGCATCAAAAAAGTGTTAATTCGGTATAGTTCTTGCGTAGGTGTGCGCACTATGACCCGATTCAAAATCATTTCAATATACGCCATCGCGTTGGTTTTTTCCCTCTCAGGGAAGGCCACGGGCGTGGAAAATTTCAGATGGGTCACGGTCATGACAGACCAGAGTCATGAGCCTATTGAAGGGGTTTCAGTCATGATCAACCAAACATTCGTAGGAGAGACTGGCCCGCTGGGAAGATTACTCCTGCCCGACGGCGCACCCGGGGATCTTATTGGGTTTTACCACACCAGCTACTCCCCCGCTTTTGTGTCCAGATTAGAA
Source organism: Schleiferiaceae bacterium (assembly GCA_022424815.1). Classification (GTDB taxonomy): domain Bacteria; phylum Bacteroidota; class Bacteroidia; order Flavobacteriales; family Schleiferiaceae; genus UBA10364. The sequence goes on from JAKMGS010000041.1 coordinate 3,429, forward strand.
TTGGGCACCCTTGAATACAACATTTACCTCCAAGAGAGCGTCCTTAACATTCAAGAGGTCGTGATCAACGCGAATAGGATCAAACAGGATTACCAGCGTACGGCCAAGGAAGTGCGTACCATCGATTCCAAACGCATGGACGAGCAATACCAAGCCAATGCGGCCGATGCCCTAGGCATTGACCCAAATATCTTCATTCAAAAGAGTCAAAGCGGCGGCGGTTCCCCGATGATACGTGGGATGAGCACCTCGCGCGTGCTGCTCACCGTCGACGGCATCCGCATGAACAATGCCATCTTCCGCGCCGGTAACGTCCACAATGTGATCAGCTTAGATCCCGAATCCATTGCAAACCTTGAAATCAGCCTAGGGCCAGGTAGCGTACTGAACGGCTCGGACGCCATGGGTGGGGTGATGAACATCAATACCTACGAAGCGCATTACGGCGATTCCACGGAGATCATGCAAAGTCTGGTCTTCACTTTATCGAATCAAAGTGGCCAATTAGCCCGTCGACCAAATTTCCGAATCAACTACGGTGGATTGAATTGGGCCGGGATGACCTCCATCACCTTCTCCCAGTACCAAGATGTACGCATGGGTAAAAACGTCCTTGGATGGACGCCCGAATCCCACCTCGACAACACCCTTTCGAACTTCTACACCGCCCGTTTTGGCAACCTCGACACTATCCTGGTCAACGAAAACCCGTATATCCAGGTCAACACCGGCTATGACCAGCGTAACTTCACCAACAAATTTAAAATCCGCATCTCCCCGCGTACCGAAATTAAGGCGGGCCTCCACGGCAGCGTGACCACGGACATCTCGCGTTACGACCGCATGATGGAAATGAAAGGAGATATGCCGAAGTATGCGAAATGGAACTACGGCCCACAGATTTGGTCCTTGGGCTACATCGCCTTGGAAAACCGCACTACTACTCGCTTCTCGGATTGGATTAAAATTACCGTGGCCGGACAGTATTACGAGGAGAGCCGCGATGTACGCAAACTCAAAAATTTAGAAGGCAAGGTGCAGCGAGAGCAGGTCTATATTGGCCAATTCAACGTGGACGCCAGCAAAAAATTGGGCATACGAACCAAACTCGTCTATGGGGCAGAATACATCCAAAACAATCTGACCAGTACCGCATGGAAGTACCACGAGCTCGTTCCGGACACCACCTGGCCCGCACAAACGCGCTACGCGGACGGCAGTCTTTGGCAAAGCACCTCCGGATTCGCCATGCTCCACACCGACCTCAGCGATAGACTCAGTGCCAGCGGTGGGGTTCGAATGAATAGCGTTCACCTATTCACCCCCATTTCATTCAACGGCTTCGAACAAGAAGCCGACCTCCAATTCCTCGCACCTTCAGCCGAATTAGGCTTAACTTATTTCCGCCCCACGTTCAAATACTTCCTCAACCTAAGTACCGGATTCCGTGCCCCCAACATCGATGACGCGAGCAAAGTATTTGATTCACAACCTGGGGCGTTAATCATTCCCAACCCCGATCTCCACGAAGAGCGATTGTACAGTGCCGAACTAGGCATGAAGCAAAAGCTCGGAGACCGTTGGGCGTTGGATGCCAGTTTCTATTACAGCTATTTAGACGAAGCCATGGAGCGGGCACCCTTCAATTTTGTAGGCCGTGACAGCGTGTTTTACGAGGGAGAACTCTCTCAGGTACTTGCCGTACAAAATCTTGATTACGCTTGGGTCTGGGGATACCAATTCGGCGTTCGTTCAGACCTTACTAAAAACCTGCACTGGCTACTACACTGGTCCCACCCCATGGGTATGGACAGTCAAGGCAATCCCCTACGTCACGTCAACCCATTCAATGCGACCTCCACAGTTAGCTACAATCGTGAAAAAATCAGGGGGGTAATCATATTGAGGTATAACGGCAGCGTCGATGCAGAAGACATGCCATTCTCTGAATTGGATAAAGTCCATATGTATGCCATTAACGACTTTGGTTTGCCTTATTCACCTTCGTGGTATACGATCAACCTACACGGTTCCTACCACTTCTCGAAAAACATTTTAATTCGAGTAGGACTAGAGAATTTGATGGATGTGCGATACCGTCCATATTCTAGTGGCATCGTTTCCCCAGGACGTTCCTTGTTCTTATCAATGCGCATGTCGGTTTAAACCAACACACTGAGACCCCAAGATTTTTGAATATCATCGACCAATTGTAATTGGCCACCCGCCACCTGATGAGGGGCCGGCACATTGTTTGTGTACAAACTCCCCGTACCCAAACCTTGCGGCAACAAGTTATTCTTCGTAGAAGCCCATTGGGCAATGGCGTTCATCCCCACATTGCTCTCCAATGCACTCGTCGCCCACCACTTAATGCCACGGGCCTCTGCCAAGGTGATCCACTGGTCAGCACCGCGCCATCCACCAATAAAACTTGGTTTGAGAATGATGTAAGGCGGTCTAATCTGGTCGAGCAGCTTTACGCGCTCCTCCTGTTCCACCAATCCTATCAAACTTTCGTCCAACGCCACAGGGGTGTGTGCTCGCTGCACGAGCTCGGCCAATTCCTCCCTGCGATCCACCGCCAAAGGCTGCTCGATACTATGCACGGCCAACCCCGCCAATACTTGGTCCACCTCCAGCGCCTCCTGCAGCGTAAAGGCACCATTGGCATCAACGCGCAAGGTTAATTGGTCCTGTGAAAACTCTTTTCTGATCCCTTCCAACAAAGCACGCTCCGTAGCCCAATCAATGGCACCTACCTTCATCTTCAGCGTGGTAAAGCCCTCCTCCAACCGGCGGCTGATCTGATCCAGCATGAAGGACTCGTCCCCCATCCAAATCAACCCATTGATCGCAATGGACTCCTCGCCCCGACTATACGGCGTTTGGAAATGCTGAAAACCGTGCTGCAAATGGCTAAAGGCCTGCTCCAAGGCAAACTGAATACTAGGAAACTGCGCATTGACCGCATACAACTCTTCCAATCCCAATGCGATGTTCTGAACCGTCCAATGCAGTTGCGCCTCGAGCTCAGGCACATCGTCCATGCTCAACCCACGCAAGATGCCCACCTCGCCCCATCCCACAAGAAACGGTGCGGAAGCATCCTCAATTTTCAGAAAATAACTCTGCTTAGTCCGCAACACCCCGCGCGAAGTGCCGGCGAGCTGCTTGAAAATCAGATCATATGAGCTGAAACTCGCGCGCATCCTTACAGGTTTAAGGCCACGGCGGTCCCTACACAAAAGAGCAAGGTCATCATTGCCATGGGCTTTAATAATTGGTCCAATTCCATCGGCTCCATCGCCTTGGTAAAAGGCTTGAACACCACACGCGAGAGCAATAATCCGAAGAAAATATGAAACACGAGCAGGGCCTGATTTCCATCCAGAAGCGCCCAAGACAGGGCAAATACTAAACTCAACACATTGCCTATCATCAGTAAGGCTTTGAAATAACCGCGGCCCCATTTCTTGCCCATACGCACCACCAAGGTCCTTTTGCCGGCCTTGACATCCGTATCCACATCTCTGAGGTTGTTCAAGGTCAGTACTGCGGCACTATAGGCCCCAGCCACCAAGGCCGCCAGCACAAAACTCCCGTGCAACGGCGCATACAAGGCTGCCGATCCTAGCACCCCAACCAATCCAAAAAACAAAAAGACAAAGAAATCACCGCCACCCCAGTACGCATAAGGCTTAGGCCCCATCGTATACGAGGTCGCAGCAACGACAGCGGCAATGTTCAACGCAAAAAACACATAAAATAAAACCTGCCCATAGAAGGCCAAGAACACCAATGTCCCTCCGCTGATCAGCGCCAATACCGTCCACAGTCTCACGGCGCGCTTCATCGCCGGGATGGTGATCAATCCGCTGGCAATGGCCCGCTTCTCACCCGTTCTATGGTCGTCCGTACCGCGCATCCCGTCGCCGAGATCGTTGGCATAATTTGACAATACTTGGTACGCGAAAGAAGTAAAAACAGCCAAGGCAAAGATGCGCCAATCCACACCATCACTGACCTTGTAGGCCAATCCCGTACCCAATGCAATCACGGCAAAGGCCAAGGGCAATGTGCGCAATCGAGCGGCGGAAATCCAATATTTAAGCTCTGCCATGTTCCTGGATAATTTTTAGCGCACTTAGATTCATGGACTGTTCCGTTTTGCAATCAATGACGGTCAATCCCTGCGCCGAAGTAAAGGCCGTGGCCAATTCTCGTTCATTTTCAACACCAACGTAGGCCACATTAAACGCCTTCACTAACGAGGCTAAATCCACCTGTTGCGCGTTGGCAAAAATCTTACGTGCTTTCGCTCCTGTACTAGCCGTACCTGGGAGCCAATCAAAGATGCCGCCGATGCCGTTATTCAATACGCAGATAGTCAGGTTTTGAGGCAATTCCTGCGCATACAAGGCATTGTGGTCATACAGAAAACTTTGATCGCCTAAAATAACGGTATGGTGGCGCGCTGGCTCAGCCAAAGCAGCCCCAACGGCCGTACTCAAACTACCGTCTATCCCAGCTACCCCTCTATTGCCATAGAGTGCCACGCGTTTGGGGAAATAATTAAAATAACGTGCTACAGAACTATTGCCCAGGTGCAATACCGACACTGGATCAAGACAATCTACAATGCCACTAAAAGCCCTCGCATCCGACCAAGGGACTGCAACTGCGGGACGCCCTTTATGTCGAACTTGAATAAAATTCGTGGCCGATTTCCAGTGCTGCAAGAGATTTGGCGAGTATCGTATATGTTCAACATTCGCATCCAACACATCCCAGCATTGAAACACATCCACATGAACATGCTTTTTAATGCCCAATCCGCGCAAATACTGCTTCGGCTTTTTATTGATCCATTGTCTTCCAATACTCAACACCGCATCAGGCTGTAGATGCAGCAGTGCCTCCATGGGTGCAGCATTTGGATGATCCAGTAGGCCGCTCATGGGATCCGCAAAAAGTGTCCAATCAACGCCTGCATCCAAAATCATTCGAACCATCTCAGATTCTGTCGGCAGCAATTGTCCGGCAATCACTGCTACGGATTCAAACTTGCTAAAATCAGGCGATGCTACAGCTTCTGGCAGACCATGTTTTGCACAATGATCCGCGGAAAATTCCAGCTGCATGGACTTTGGCGCCTCCCCCTGCTCATACAGCGGCTCACGGAAGGCCACATTCAAATGAATGGGACGCATTTCAAAGTGCATGGCTTGAATGGCATAATGAAGGGCCGCTTGTACCTGGTTGTAGGAATCCTGCTCATCAATCTGAATACTCGCTGCTACATGCGGTTCGTAAAACTCACGCTGTACGCAGGTCTGTCCCTCGCCTTTATTGACGCGGTCTTTGGGGCGGTCGGCGCTTAGAACGATAAGTGGGACGTGGCCATAGTAAGCCTCGAGTATGGCCGGATAATAATTGGCTAATGCACTTCCAGAGGTACAACAAACTGCTACCGGAGTTCCGGTCACCTGACTACGTCCTAAGGCATGAAAAGCGGCGCTGCGCTCATCGCCAAGAACCATCATTTCGAAAGTCCCTAGGGCTTCGGCAGCAATGATTAAAGGCGCATTGCGAGAGCCGGGAGAAAATACAATGGTCTTCACCCCTGCCTGAGCGAGGGCTTCTAAAGTCCAATGAGCCGTGTTTTTGGTGGTTGTCATTTGAGTTGTACAGCGTCCTTGAGGGCAGAGATCTTGTATTCAGTCTCCATCCACTCATTCAAAGGTACGCTGTCCTTTGTTATCCCACCCCCTGCAAAGAACTGAATTCCATTGGCATGCCATTTCATGGTGCGCAAGAGCACGTTGGCATAGACCGTGTCCTTCACCCAGGCCAAATAGCCCGTGTACAGTTCACGTGGATAGGATTCAATCTCATGCAACACCGCCAGCGCAGCTGGGGTCGGCGTGCCACAAACGGCAGGTGTAGGATGCAGAGCCTCCAAAGTCTCGAAGGCTACAAGTTGACTATTGTCGGTGTTCACCCAAGTCATCAAATGCTCCACAGGTCCGGCCTCGAAGGTGGTCTGCGGCGTGCGGCGCACGTGTCCACCGAGGTTTTTCAGGGTACGATGAATCTCTTTGGTGACAAATTTTTGTTCTTCTATTTCTTTCTCGCCCCAATTCATGCCACCGCTCAATCGCGTGCCGGCCAATGACATGGAACGGAACCCTTGGTCAGTACCCTCCAAGAGTACTTCTGGGGTGGCGCCCATCCAACTGCCGAAGTGGTCGTGATGGAAGGCAAATACGGTACAATTGGGGAACTGATTGCACAATGATTGGAAAGTAGCTGAGGCATCCGCAGCTTTCGTCGGCATAAAATGTGTGCGACTTAGTACTACTTTCTGCACCTGATGCTGGTGGATTTTTTGAAGGACTTGGTTGACTTCGTTTTGGTAGCTCTCTGCGCTTTTATTCTCCCAACCGTCGAGAGCAACTTGGCCAAATTGACCCCAAAAATCAGCCTCTTTCATGATTTCATCCTGTACAAAGCCATGTGCATTCCCCGTAAACGCTCTTATAATCAAATCACTCTGACCTAATACGGCGGAACGATAGCGAATGGCTAGTGGCTGTACGCCGGGGAATTGAACAATCAAGGACAGCATCAGCGGCGTTGTTTGACGAAGTTTAACAACTTCACAACGGAAATGAGCTCACCTTGTTCGTTTTCTACCCGGATTTGGAACAGGTGAGAGGTACGGCCTTTGTGCAAACACTCTGCCGTGGCGATGAGCATGCCAGTGCGCGCACTTTTCACGTGATTAGCGCTAATCTCGAGACCTACAGCCGCTTCTTTCGTAGGATCTATCAACATTTGAGATGCAGCAGATCCCACAGATTCTGCCAAGGCAACGGTAGCACCGCCGTGCAAGATTTGCATCGGTTGATAAACCCTTGAATCCACAGGCATCGTAGCGACCAATGTTCCTGTGGCAGGATCGGCATCTACGTAGGTGATATTCAAGGTTTCCATCAACGTTCCCTTACAAGCAGCGTTGAATTGTTGGAGGACAGTGTCCCTATCTAATGGGGTATTCATTACATGCAAAAATAGTATCCTTTTAGGTGGTTGGAAAATCGAATGGAAAAAAAGCCTAAATCCCCGATAACCGAGTTAAATTTGCGCTTCTGTAACCTTAGGAAAACAAAGGAGAAAAATGATTACTGTAACGTTTCCAGACGGCAACCAAAGAACCTACGACAAAGGGACGACGGCTATGGACGTGGCGATGAGTATCTCGCACGGACTAGCACGCAATATTTTATCGGGCACCTACGATGGACAGACCATCGAATTGAACGATCCTTTGACCACGGACGGTACGTTGCAATTCTTCACTTGGAATGAAGATGGCGGTAAGAAAGCGTTCTGGCACAGTTCAGCGCACGTCCTCGCGCAGGCTATCCTCCACTTCTACCCTGAGGCGAAACTAACCATTGGTCCCGCCATAGAGAAAGGATTCTACTACGATGTAGACTTTGGAGATGAGATGATTTCTGAAAAGGATTTTGAGAAAATCGAAAAGCAAATGTTGGAATTTGCCCGTCAGAAATTCGAATTCAAGTTGCGTGCCGTAACCAAAGCGGAAGCCTTAGAAGCCTACAAGGACAACCCGTACAAAACGGAACTCATTGAAAACCTTGAGGACGGCACCATTACCTTCTGTGACCACGCTGACTTCACCGATTTGTGCCGTGGTGGACACATTCCACACACGGGATACATCAAAGCGGTTAAGATCATGAATGTCGCCGGTGCCTACTGGCGCGGTGATGAGAATAATCCACAGTTGACTCGTGTATATGGGGTGAGCTTCATGAAAGCCGGCGAACTTAAAGAATACCTGGAGTTGTTGGAAGAAGCGAAAAAACGTGACCATAGAAAACTCGGCAAGGAATTAGAACTATTCACCTTCAGCCAACGCGTAGGTCAAGGATTGCCATTGTGGTTGCCGAAAGGCGCCATGCTTCGCGAGCGCTTAGAGAACTTCCTAAAGCGTGCACAGAAGAAAGCCGGATATAGCCCTGTGATCACTCCGCACATTGGAAACAAGGAACTATACGTTTGCTCTGGTCACTACGCGAAATACGGCAAGGATAGCTTCCAGCCTATCCACACTCCAGAGGAGGGCGAAGAGTACTTGCTTAAGCCGATGAACTGTCCGCACCATTGTGAATTGTACAAGGCTACACCAAAGTCATACAAGGATCTCCCTGTGCGTTTTGCAGAGTTTGGCACCGTATACCGTTACGAGCAAAGTGGCGAGTTGCACGGATTGACGCGTGTTCGTGGTTTTACACAGGACGATGCACATATTTTCTGTACACCGGACCAATTGAAGGATGAATTTAAAAGCGTCATCGATTTAGTCCTATACATCTTTAAAACCCTAGATTTTAAGGACTACACCGCTCAGGTGAGTTTGCGCGATCCAGAAAAACCCGAGAAGTATATCGGTTCAGATGAAAACTGGGTGAAAGCGGAATCTGCAATCATTGAGGCCGCAGACGAAAAAGGATTGAATACTGTAGTGGAATACGGTGAAGCAGCGTTCTATGGACCAAAGCTTGACTTCATGGTAAAAGACGCCTTAGGCCGCAGTTGGCAGCTCGGCACCATCCAAGTAGATTACAACCTGCCCGAGCGTTTTGAACTAGAATACAAAGGCAGCGACAACCAAGAGCACCGCCCAGTAATGATTCACCGAGCCCCGTTCGGTTCAATGGAACGCTTTGTCGCCGTACTGCTCGAACACTGTGGTGGAAACTTCCCATTGTGGTTAACACCAGAGCAGGTGAAGATTCTACCGGTGAGCGACAAATACAATGAGTACGCGAAAGAAGTGGCCCAATTCCTAGAAATTTCCGATATTCGCGCCCTCGTAGATGAGCGTAACGAAAAGATTGGCAGGAAGATACGCGATGCAGAAGTATCCAAAACGCCATTCATGTTGATCGTCGGCGAGAAGGAAATAGAGAGCGGTCAGTTGAGTGTTCGTCGTCACGGTCAAGGAGACCAAGGCGCAATGTCCAAAGAAGAATTTGTAACCTTAATTGCGAATGAGATTTCACAATTAATTGACTAATAGACGTTTAATTAAACAAGAGAAACACTGAGAAGAGGTAAAAGAAAGCAGCCAAAAGAGAAACTAGCTGCAAATCACAGAATAAACGACAAGATTAGAGTGCCAAAAATTCGTCTTGTTGGCGAGAATGTTGAGCCAGGTGTATACAACACTAGAGACGCCATGCGATTGGCAGATGATCAAGATTTGGATTTGGTAGAAATTTCTCCAAATGCAGATCCACCGGTTTGTAAAATCATCGACTACAGCAAATTCATGTACGACCAACGCAAAAAGCAAAAAGAGCTTGCTGCAAAGGCTGTGAAGGTTGTCATTAAAGAAATCCGTTTTGGTCCTAATACCTCTGACCACGATTATGAATTCAAAAGAAAGCACGCCATAGAGTTTTTGCAAAGTGGCGCAAAAGTCAAGGCTTTTGTTTTCTTCCGTGGACGCTCGATTGTGTTCAAAGACAAAGGCGAAATTTTGCTCCTTCGTTTGGCACAAGACCTTGAAGAATATGGAAAGGTAGAACACATGCCTTCTATGGATGGTAAGAAGATGAACCTTACCATCGCCCCAAAAAAGTAAGTAACTCCAATAAATAACAGTTGAATCATGCCAAAAATGAAGACCAAATCCAGTGCTAAAAAGCGTTTCAAGCTTACTGGCTC
>JAKMGS010000042.1 GCA_022424815.1 Schleiferiaceae bacterium
CCTTTGGCGACTACTTCGATGCTATCGATATGTATGCCTGGTGCAGAGAACTTGAGGCGTTTAGGCAGGTCTAGACATTGTACAACCCCGCAAGTGGTACACTTAAAATGCATATGGTCGTGTACGTGAGTCTCGATGGAACAGTCGGAGCAAAGAGCGTAGTAGCTTTCTCCGTTTTCCTCCAATGCCTTGTGAATCACACCTTTTTCCATGAGCGCCAACAAGGTTCGGTATAAGGTGGTGCGGTCAAATTCCGAAAGCATCGCTTGTAGCTCTGCATAAGGTTTAGCTTGTTCCGTTTTTCCTAGAGCATCTAGAATGGCCAATCGGATTTTGGTCACCTTGAGGTCATGCTTTTTTAGAGTAGTGAGGGCATCCATAGCTTAAAAGTTTTGAATCCAGGCAACGGTAATGTTGCGGCCTAAGGCATCTGCAAAATAACGTTGTCTATTAAGGTAGTCGCGATAAGTGGTGTTTAACAGGTTCTCCACGCCTAGGCGAATTTGTGGTTTATAGCGCCATTGGTTTAACGTCCCACCGATGTGAAGGTCGAATAGATGGTACGCTTCCGGAGGAGGGATAAAATCTAAGGAGGCAGCCCAATTTCCTTGTTCTCCCACAAATCTGTGTGAGGCCTCTATCCTAAAGTTTCGCCATTGGTACCACTCTCCTAGTTCATAAGTTAGTTCGTGTGAAGCATTGAACGGCGGCATATAATTCAGGGGTAAGGTATTGGTTAGGTCTTTGCCTTGTAGGTAGGACCAATTTCCTTTGAACTTCCAATGTTCACCAAATTCATAGCGCATCGACAGATCCACCCCAAGGATGAGCGCATCGCATTGCTCGTAGGTAAATACGGGAAATGCGCCACGGATGGTTAGCCTATACTCTTGTTTGGGTTGGAGATAGATATAACCGTTGAAATAATGGGCATAGGTTCTGAAGTCTAGATGGAGATGTTGGCCAAATTGGCCACTAAGCTGCAACGTCGACTTCACACCACTCTCCTGCTTGAGCTCAAGATTTCCTTCCTCAATCCCGCTCACACCCTGGTGCAATCCAAAGGCATACATCTCATTAATTTCCGGAGGACGTTGTCGAAAGGCCACCTCTGCCATGGCGGTCCATTGGGTTGAAATCTGTCCTGAAACCCTTGCCAATGCACTGATATTGTGGTACTGATCGCCATAGTAAACGACCGTTCGAGGCAGGGTGCTGGTCAACATGGCTACATTTCTGAAGGTAAAATCATACCTGCCACCAAATTCGATGGAGAGGTGTTCGAATTCGTTTTTCACGTTGATGAAAAGCCCGTTGGTGAACGAGGTGAAGTTTGGCAGAAGCGGCAAAATACCGGTTTCCGGGAGGTTCCAATTGTTCTTTCCAAGGAATTGGTGACCCGCTTCCCAATAGCGATTGTTCGACCATAGCAATTCATTCTGAACGCTGTATTGCATCAAACTCAAGGCCGGGATGTCGCTGCGCCCACTTCTACGAACATCGAACTCTTGACGCTTATTACGCTGCACAGCTAGGTTCCATTCTAAGGTATTCTCTCCGAGATCTTTTCTAAGTGTAGATTTTAATTGATGGTGCGAGACGTCCTGTTTGGGGGCATCAATGGCTCGCGAAAAAGCAGAGTCTGTATAAAAGGGCACCGGACGACTAAAGGCGCTTTGGAGGTCGGTTAAATTACCGATATGGCTACCACGTAGAATCCCATATTCGGCATTGAAGAAAGAGTATTGGGACTCCCACTCCCACCCTGAATCCCACTGGCGGCGTAGCTCACCATTCATATGTGCTTGGCGTGTACCGGTGTTATTGAGTAAGTAGTTCGGCGCAGATCGATCGCCGTTGTGCTTTACAGTGGTTCCTAGACGCCATTGGAGGTGGGGATGTCCTTGATAAAATTGGCCATTGATCGTACCGCCAAGTCCATTGCTTTCCAATGTTGATCTAACCTTACCATGAACGTGAGGATCCAATGGAATTTTAGCAGGCATCAAAACCACTATTCCGCCCATATGGGTTCCGGGATATCGCATCGATGCAGCTCCGCTAATCACTGTAATTTCACCGGCGCTGTTCACATCAATTTCCGGGCTGTGATCGGCGCCCCATTGCTGTCCGGCATGCACAACGCCATTGTTGATAATGGTAATTCTGTTCCCGGAAAGACCGTGCAGTACAGGCAGGCCTATATCTGAACCGTTGGAGATTATACTCACCCCATTAAGGTTCGCTAGAGATGCCGCCAAGGATTTCTGGGCGCTTTGGTCTAAGACCATGACCCCTATGTTCTCTTCATTCAGGGCATGCACATGGTCATCATGAACTTCGACTTCATGAAGAAGGTTTTCGTGATGTTCAAGCGTAAATTCTAAGGCTGTATCTCCTTCTAAAGCAAGGGCCTCAAATACAGTAGGACATCCAATATGTTGAATAGCCAAATGGTAGAAACCCGCACAGAGCACAGGAATCTCAAATCGTCCCTTGCTATCAGTCCAGTACTCCTTACCTAATTCTGTGATGTAAATACTCACATCTTCCATAGGCTGCTGATCATGCTCATCCACGACCCGGCCAGCAAGTGTATACACACAACTTTGGGCGACCACCAACGATGACCACCCAAAGAAAATGAGTACTATGTATAAAGATTTATTCAATGATCACGTCAAAGAGTACTTCTATATCCGTCTCACCGCCTGCGTTGGTGATATCGCCATCACTCACGCCACTGGCTCCTTTATCGGGTTGATGACGCAAGGTCACACTCAATATTTCAGAACCTGCTTCCCCGGTGACCAATTCAAATGCCAATCCAACGGGAAACCCATTGTTATCCTGATCTACGTAAGCAAAGGACGAATTTCCGCTAGCACTGAAAAAGAACTGATGCTCTTCCGCCTCGTCAAAAACCTCCGCTGTCAATTCCTCAGCAGGCGTTTCACTTTCATTGAATAATCTAATGCTCCCGGTATATGTGGTATTCGCAAGTAATGTGTCTAATGAGAGTATCGGGACATTGCCCCCATCTCCATCGAGATCCTGATAGTTCAATACATGAACGACCGAACCCTCATCGAGATCTACTTGTAATGTGGTGATTAATTCTTCCTCGTGTGGGTCCGTAGGGTCTACGGGTTGGCAAGAGAAAATGAGCAAGGCTGGGGTGAGTAGTACGCTGATTTTAAAAATGTTCATAGCTGTTATTGTTAGTTAAGACAAATGTAGGGCTCATTCGTTTAAATGCAACATGGTTGCATTTAAAATATTCGGGGGAGTGTGTTATTTCAGATGGATTTTGAGTTTCGCGAATGAAATTTCGTAAAAGAACTGTTCCGGATTTCCTGAACGCTATGTCCACCAGGCAGTTTAAATTCTTTTGACTAATGATAAGCTGTCGGACAATTACTAGACAAACGCGCGCAAACCCCAATAAAGCGTACTTCTTACACTATATTTAATGCAATGAAAATTACCGCCATTTCAATACTCCTATTTGGCACCTTGTTCGCTCAAGGTCAGAGCGATACGTTTTTTGTTCTTCCCCCATTACTCGAGTGGGAGGGCGGCGACCACGACATCAACTTAAATTTTTCCACCACTGAACCTAGTGCCCAGGTATGGGTATACAATAGCGATCAGTCTCTTTCGCAGAACCTAACCGTTACCTCAGGAAGCGTGACAACTTTAAGTTTCACAACGCCAGCAACAGGACTTTTGAGCACCTATGGGGCACGAGAATTGAATTGGCCCAACTCAAAAAGGTACAAAGACGCTTTATTTATCGAGTCGACTGCTCCAGTAACGGTAACTGAACAAATCGTGGAGCCTTTCAATCAAGAAATAATCACCGCGAAAGGCCGGAATGCCCTAGGTAAAGAATTTTATGTTGCGAGCCAAACTCTCATTACGACAACCGTTAGCGGTACATTCTTTGGGTACCATGGCATGCATTACATCAGTGTTGTGGCCATGGAGGACAATACAGAAATTAAATTCAAGGCACCTACCGGCAATGTATTCACCACTGGCGCAGATAGCGTAGTTTTTACGCTCGATAAAGGCCAAAGTTGGGTCAGCACCATGGAAGACGACCAGCAATTGTTGGGTACTCGGATTACCTCCAACAAACCTATTGCGGTGACCGCTGGTGGCAATCACTTAAAGAATGCTTCGGCCAACCATGGGGATGCGGGATTAGATCAAGTTACTCCCGTAGAACTTCTCGGTAACAAGCATGTAGTGTTACGTGGATTAGCCTACCACCCAAACGATTATATCATGTGTGTCGCCACGGAAGATGACACGGACATTAGTATAGATGGTGTGAGTATTCTCTCCAACGCAAAAGCCGGCGAATCAATAACCCATAGTATGGTGGGTTCAGCCACGCAGCCGGGTCGACCATATGTAGTTGAAAGCAACAATCCTATCTACGTATTTCAAGCTACTACAGGCACAGTAGGCAACGAACCTGAAATGGGAATGGCACAGATTCCCCAGGTGAATTGTACTGGGTCTAATTTTATCCGTTACAATAGAGCACCCGGTCTCGCCACCGCTGCTATGGTAACCATTCCGAGCAATGCCGTTGCTTCATTGGAATACAATGGCCTTTCCGTAAACTCGAATCCGAACGTAACGGTACAGCAAAGCGCCTATGACGCTGGTTGGTCAGGCGTATTTATCAATTCCAATACATTGACCAACAACTTCACCCTAGAATGTCCTACCCCATTTCACGTGGGGATTATTGCAGGCCAAGGCACATCCACCGGATTATATGGTTACATAAGTGGTTTTGATGATAAATTTGAACTCTACGATCCGACAGACCCTACTTCGACTGAAATCATTGAACTTTCTCGGCAGTGTGCCGATACCATACCACTGATATTTGGTTTTAGTTCTTGTTCAGACAGTTTCACCGTGATCTCTGCAGCGCTGCTTCAAGGCCAAGGAGTTTTATTGGACAATAATCAACAAGACACTGTACTAAAAGTGGTTCCTGAGGAAGGCTACAGTGGAGATATAGTGGTTTCCATCACGGTACGAGATGGCTCTGGTGGCCAAGAAAGTATTGAGTTTAGGTTTGTACACTTGGGGAAAAATTATGACCCAATTACGGTTCCAAACTTCATCACACCAAACAACGACCAAATCAACGATGAGCTGACCATTCGAAGTGACGACTATCTTGAACAGTTTGACATCACCATCTACAGCAGGTGGGGAACTAAGGTATACGAGGCTAGTACAATGAGTGAGGCATGGGACGGACGTTTAAATAATTCCGATGTAGCTCCTGGGGTGTACTACTACACCATCAAAACAGAAACAATATGCGGTCCGTACACGAAAGCCGGCGCAATACACGTCATTCATTAATGCAAGTATCACGAACATACAGGCATCTAGCTTCGTTCGCGTTAAGTCATAAAAAAACCAACGTTTTACGCTGGTTTTCTTTGGTTTTGGCGGAGAGGAAGGGATTCGAACCCTCGATAGAGTTGCCCCTATACCAGCTTTCCAGGCGGGCCCTTTCAACCACTCAGGCACCTCTCCAAAATCAGGTGTAAAAGTAGCCCGGAAAAGGTTCCTGCACAACAAGAAAGTGTCCCAATTACACTACCTTTAAGGCGGTGAAAAAACTACTGGTTCTCATAGGCTTAGTATCAACGTTCGTGGCGAGGGCGCAAAGTGATACCTACTTCGTGCTTCCTCCACTCTATGAATGGGAAGCCGGGGATCATGATATCTATTTGTATATCAGCACCACCTCTCCTTCTTCTTCGGTGTGGGTATACAATAGCGATACGAGCTTTTCCCAAACGATGATCGTCACCTCGAATAATATTGGGACAATCAGTTTTACTACGCCTGTGGTGGGGTTGAATAGTACGTACGGGGCGAGAGAACTGAATTGGACCAATCAAAAGAGGTATAAAGATGCCTTATTTGTCGAGGCCACTAATCCGGTGACCATTACTCAACGCATTCTAGATCCATACAATCAAGAAATTATTACCGCGAAAGGGCGCAATGCACTGGGCACTGAGTTTTACGTAGGGTCACAAACCCTTATTAATTCTACGGTTTCCGGTAGTTATGCAGGGTACAAAGGGATGCACTACATCAGTGTGGTGGCTACGGAAGATAGCACGAATATTAAGTTTAAAGCACCGGCGAACAACCAGTTTGACAATGGTCTGGATAGTGTGGTGTTCACGTTGGATGCTGGGCAGAGTTGGGTTTCTAAAATGCAAGACGACGACGTGTTATTAGGAACGCATGTTACGGCTGATAAGCCTATTGCGGTGACGGCTGGTGGGAATCACCTGAAGAATGCCTCGGCCAATAATGCAGATGCGGGAATTGATCAGGTGACCCCTCTCGAGCATTTAGGTACCAAACATGTGGTGCTGCGAGGTATGGCCTACCACCCCAATGATTATTTCATGTATGTCGCTACTGAAGATAGCACCTACATCACGGTAGATGGGACCACTATCTTAACCAATGGCGGGCCTGGAGATGCGGGAACGTACAGCATGACGGGGAATGCCAATACACCGGGAAAGCCTTTTGTGATTGAGAGTACGAAACCTATTTATGTATTCCAAGTCACTACTGGAACCACCAGCCACGATCCGGAACAGGGTATGGCGCAGATTCCTCACGTGGATTGTACAGGATCAACGTTCATTCGATACAATAGAGCTTCCGGTTTGGCGACCTCAGCACTGGTCACTATTCCTTCGAGTGCTGTGGCAAACTTGAACTATAATGGTAATCCGGTCAGTGGGAACGCCGCTATAACGGTACAGCAAAGCACCTATGATCCTAATTGGTCTGGGGTGTACATAGGTCCGAATACCTTGACAAACAACTTTACCCTGGATTGCATTACGCCCTTCCACGTTGGTATTCTTGCCGGACAGGGCACTTCTACAGGTCTATACGGCTATATCAGCGGTTTTGATGATGATCTGAAATTATTGGATCCGTTTTCTGCGCAGCAGGTGACAGATGTGCCCCTTGGCGCCTTATGTGCCACACCTATCCCCTTGCATTTTGGATATATCTCTTGTGTGGATAGTATTACGGTGCTCTCCCATACGCTGATGATGGGTACGGGTACGGTGGTGGATTCCAACGCGCGAGACACTATTTTATATGCGATCATAGACCCTACCTATACTGGTCCTGTGAAAATTAAGGTGGTAGTTGAGGACGACCGCGGCAGCACGGATTCTATTTATTTCGATTTTGATTACTACGGGACAACTTATGAGCCAATAACGAATGATACCACCAGCGTTTGTTTATCTCAGCCGACTACGGTGGAGGTGAATAATCCAACGGCAGGATTGAGTTATAACTGGTCCAATGGTGATACGACCTCTTCCACATCTACGAATCAAAGCGGCTGGCTTTGGGTAGTCGTAGATTTAGGCGATTGCCAATTCACCGATAGTATCTACCTCAAAAATGGTTCTTTGTTCGATCCCCCGTACCGCGATACCGCATTTTGTGATTCCATGGTTGTGGATTTCAGCTCGCCTATATTGGCCGATCTTTATTGGACGACTCTAGATACTCATACAACGGTCATACAACTCGACAGCACCGCTTGGTATCCCTATGTAGCTACCGACATCAATGGGTGTATCTCTGAGGATAGTTTGTATTTCCGATTAATTCCTGAGCCCTATATCGACGAGGGATATGGATGCCCAAATTATACTCTAACGGCCTACGGATATACCGCGTTTATTTCATTAGAATTAGGCGGCGCGACCTTTATGCAGCCCACCCTAGATACCCTCTTCCCTTTTGCAGGCGTACATGAGCTTACCCTGGTCGCCATTGATAGCTGTAATAACCTAGATACCATTCATAGCGTGTTGGAAGTGGATTGTTTGGACGACGTACTGATGTATGTCCCAACGGCGTTCACCCCAAATGGTGATGGGTTGAATGACCAGTACTGCATTTCTAGCTCTATGCCTGAACGCACCTCCTATGCTATTTACGACCGTTGGGGGAACGAGTTATTCTCTGGTCCCGCTACCCAATGCTGGGACCCACAAGCTCAGGGACGAGAACTACCTACGGGTGCGATGACACTTCGGACCTTTACAAGATTGCCAACAGGTACCTTGCATTTGGATGAATATACCATATTCTCCTTGCCGTAGATGAAGAAATTGGCCCCACCTGAATATGTCATTTTCGATATGGACGGCACCCTGGTCGATAACTACCATGTGCACATTGATGCTTGGTTGGCAATTTCTACAAAATATGGCGGTCCTACATCAAGGGAAGCCATTATCGCGGACCTACAAGGGACAAATTTTGAGATTTGTCAGAAATATTTTGGGCCTACTTCTGAGGAAGATGCCGAGCGTATTGCTGAAGAAAAGGAAGCCAAGTATCGAGAATTATACGCTCCACGTATCGAGCCCGTCAAGGGTCTGATGGCCTTCTTAGATCATCTTAAGTACCTTCATATTCCCATGGCTGTGGGAACGATGGGCACCAAGAAAAATGCTTGTTTTGTCATTGATGCCTTGGGACTACATCCCTACTTAAGTCATTGGCGCAGTGCCGAATGTGTGGAACGCGGCAAACCTCATCCCGACATCTTTTTGGAGTGCTTACAACCTTGGGAACCTCTACATCTTGAGCGCTATCAACTTTGGGTAATCGAAGATACCTCTTCAGGTGTTGCTGCCGGCAAAGCTTGTGGTGCGACCGTCATTGGTGTAAGAACAAGTAAAACCGATGAAGAGCTGCGCAGTGCAGGGGCAGATTATACGGTTGGGGACTATTATGAGTTGTTAAAAATGATGGGATAACGAGAATTTAAATTTTAGTTTTTGCCCTATTTTTACATTTAGATTTATTCACATAGGATGTCTTATCTAGATACTGCCATTGTTATTGCTTGGCCTCAGTGTACTGCGAGAGCAGATGAGAGCCTCCCAATTTTCTTACGAAAGGCGGGATTAGTAAAAAACCTCAACTTTCGCGTGGGGCATGCCGCAGTTTGTTTAATCAATCCTCAAACTTTCGAAGTCATCTATTACGACTTTGGACGTTATATAAGCCCGCGAGGTTATGGTCGTGCCAGAAGTAAATACACTGACCCAGAATTAGTACTACAGACTAAAGCCGTCTTGAATGAGGATAAGGACCTCATGAATGTGGAAGAGATTGCTGCGGAACTAGAGCGCAAAGCGAAATATACACATGGTGTGGGTCCTTTGGTATTTTCGGTAAGCAAGTCCATAGATTATATCAAAGCCAAGAAGTATGCTGATGAAATGGTCATGAAAGGCTATTTCCCGTACAATGGTCTATACAAGAGTGCTAGCAACTGTGCCCGCTACGTGACTGAAACTATCAAGGCTTCTAGCGAAGACGGTACCGTAGGCACAAAGCTTAAATATCCATTGACGGTTCGCCCTACTCCATTGTTTAACGTGGTAGCGGCTAAGACGCAGGATACCATATATAGTTTTGAAGGTGGTACGCTGCAATTCTTGGACAAAAGCCGCCGACACAGCATGACTGATCTTAGTGCCGGCTTGTTAGAAAGTGCCTTTACCAAATACACGGATTCTCGCCCCGACGACAGCATTCACGGGGACATTGACGAACCTGAGCGTCCCTCGAGCTTGCCCGCCACTGCCCAATGGCTGGGAGGTCTGGGAGAAGGTGCTTGGTTTGATATCAGCGAAGTGGACGGCAACACCTTTAAGGGTAAGAAGTTTGATAAAACGGGCCAATTAGAACATGCAGCCCACTATACCAATAATGAGATTGATGTGCCGGTAAATCCAAAGATTACCTACGCCTCACATTACGGTTTCTTCAGCATCGAACACGATGAGGTCGTGCACCGGTTCTACCGTAAATCTTAAGCATAAAAAAGCCCCGCTTCGAGCGGGGCTTTTCATTTTTTCGATCTTCTTAGAAATCCATCTTGTAATAGAAGACTGGGAAGAGTCCGAGCTGGTAATTCTCTGCGATCTCACCCGTTTCTGGTAAGTAGGTCAAGGTCAAGATATTCTTGTTGTTGGTGATGTTTGAAATATCTAAGGCAAACTCATGAGCGAGGTTCATGAAGTTCCACTTGTACCCTACTTTAAAATCTAGACGGAAGTATGGACGGTATTGATTGCTGTTGAAGGTTGCATCATCAAAGAATTCAATTTCCGAACCAATGGCAGAGGCTGTAGGATCGATATCTCCGAACCAACGACCGCCAATAGAGCTCACCTTCGTTCCAAGGTTCAATACACCATATTTACTCAACTGGTAGTTCTTTGCCATAATAAAGTTGAAGGCATAGCGACCGTTAAAAGTGGTGTTCACCCATATATCATCTGCAGAGCCGGTGCCGGCAGCTGCCATATTTTTCGAGCCTTTGTATTTCGCGTCGAATAATGAACCGGTGAACAAGCTGTAGAAGCCGTTGCGGTAGTAATGCTCAGCGGTGAATTCCACCCCGTAGTTGCGTCCTGTACCGCCATTCTCTAATGGCTCCGCCCATAGACGTCCAAAGCCTGTACCTCCATTCACCAGCGAGAAGTACGATGGCACCATTTCTACAGGCACATCCCACAAGTACTGATAATAAGTCTCGAACTTAATGCGTACCGGGTAATCAAAATTGTGCTCCCAACCTGCGACCAGGTGTGCACTTTTGGTCAGCCCCATGCCTTTATTGTATTCCGTACCATATAACCCATCTGCAATGGCCTGAGGCGTCGCTTGTGAGCCGCGGTAGTAATAGAGGTAACTGCTCTGCATCTGGCTGTGGTAACCCGCACCGGTAAATAGCTTGTTGTTCTTATCGAGGTCGTAGTTCAATCCTAGTCGCGGCTCAAGCGGGCTCAAGGAATTATTATTAATGTTTGAATACAACGCCGTCAAACCAGCCGTCATAGTCAAATCATCTGTCAACCTATTCTTGTAGCTGATAAAAGGCTGTACGATGGCGTAACCGTCTGTTGACGAAGTACCCGCGGATGTACCCCAAGGGAATTCCCAATCTGAAATCACCCCTGTGAGTCCATTCACGATACGCGTAGAGTCTAGGTAGTCCACCATTACGTAATCCACGTTCACCCCGGCTTTCAAGCTTTGACGGGCGTCGATCTTCTTAGTGTAGTGGCTGTAGCCATGAATCTTGGTTTCGTAGTACCAGTAATTAAGGATTTTTGGAGAAGAATCTACACGCCAGCGCAGTTCATCTACATTAGAAGAATCTACACTTCTAAACACCTTGTTGTTCAATGCATGGATGGCAGAACGTGAAACGGCAGCTCCGCTTTTTACATAACTATTCGGCGAGAGGCGTTTGTTGTAGGTCGCTCCGACTACTCCCATGTGGGTATCGAAGTACTGATCGCGGTCTACAGATCCGTACCCTTCAAAATCACCTGTGATAATATCGCCATCTGTACCCGTAATATCAATAACGAGGTTAGAGGTACCGCCCATACCCCAGATGCTCAGTTTTGAGCCGTCCTTTTGAGGGAAGCTGAAACGGAATGCGCCATCGGCATAATTTGGAATGGCTGTGGTACCTAAAGGAATACCAAGCGTCGTCGCCATACTAAGGGTGGAGTAACGACCCAGGATGAGGTAAGAAGGTGCATTTGGCTTCTCTTTTCCTAATCTTCCCTCAGCCATTAATTCAACCCCAAGAAGGCCGAACTGGAAGCTACCTTCAAAGGGCGTTGCGTTATTCCCGTCACGCATTTCCAAGTCGAATACCCCGGCGATGGCATTGCCGTATTCGCCTGGCCACGCACCGGTATAAAAATCACCGCTTTGGATATATTTGTTGTTCAAGATGGTTACGGGTCCCCCACCGGTACCTGGAATGGCAAAGTGGTTAGGGTTTGGAATGTTAATGCCTTCGAATCTGTACAAGATACCGGCCGGGGTATTTCCACGGACGACAATATCATTACGCGAATCGTCTGAACCCTGTACCCCAGCAAAATTTGTTGCCATACGTGCAGGCTCTCCGCGGGAACCAGCATAGAGGTTGGTTTCTTCCACCGAGAATTTACGGGCGCTCACCACGGCCATCTCGTTTTTCACATCTCCTCGAGGCGTGGCGACTACATCTACTTCGTCCAGCTTGACGGTACTTTCGGTCAGTTCTACTCGAATCACGGCTTGTTTGGCGGAGTTGAGTTCAACCACCGAGCTCTTGGGCTCATATCCGAAGAGCTGCACGGCGACGACTTTGCGGCCTATTTCTACTTCAACAGAGAATTGGCCATATTCATCGGAAAAGGCTTGTTGGTTATCACAAATGACCATGGCATCGGCCAATGGAAATTTAGATTCGGCGTCCACGACTGTCCCACGAATGGTTTGTGTCAAGGTTTGCGCGTTCATGGTTCCTGCTAGGAGCAAGAAGAAAAAGAGCACATGGCGTTTCATACAAATTGATTTTGTTGAACTACAATTTAAGGTAAGTTCACGCGTGCTCTGCTCCTCAGGAAATGAAGTTTTTGAGAAGTTTTGCGTTTTCTATAGTAAAGTCGGGCCTTTACACCCATTTCTTGGTTCAGAAATGAGATTTCACAGTCCCAAGACGGCCATACCACATGTGCTAATAGAATTCGGAAAACTTGGATTTGCCTTTGGCATATACCTGCCAGACCATACTACCGGAATACGTCCCGGTGAGGGCACTTAGCTTTTTAAATGGATGCTTTGCCGTAGCGGCGCGCGCACGTTGGATTTTTGAGAACCTACCATAGAACGCAAAATGCGCTTTGATGATGGCAAAGGTATGCTTTGGCTTGCCTTCGAAGAGGAACTTAAATCCAGCCACACCGTCGAGGATCAGACGCACGAATACGAGCGCCATCGCTTGGTGGTGCGGAAGGTTCTTGACTAATATGGATAAGTTGTTGCGG
>JAKMGS010000043.1 GCA_022424815.1 Schleiferiaceae bacterium
GCTGTAGGGCCTTTCGGCTCAAACTCACGCAAATCCACACTGCCTTCCGCCTGTTCGATCGCGACCACCTCATACCCCTCCTGCTGCAGGGCCTTCACACAATCTAGCGTATGTTCCACGTGCGTCCAATCCATACTGTCCGTCGCACCGAGCGCAGTCTTTTGCATATCCGCCGAACCGGGGGTAGGAGTCAAGCCACACAAATAAATGTGCGCGGCGCGAAAACAATCGGCCGTGCGGAACAAACTTCCCACATTGTGGAAGCTGCGCACGTTGTCGGCGACAATGATCAGGGGTGTTTTTTCCGAATTTTTAAAATCTTCGGTAGATAATCTGCCCAATTCATTGTTGCGAAGTTTTCTCATCTCTCTGAAGCGCTTACTTTTGAAGTCTGCGACATTTTGCCGCTTCTCAATGACAAAGTAAGTGTAAATGGGGAAATCTGCCTCGGGAAAAAAGACGCCAATGATGCGTCAGTACGATGAAATCAAAACCAAGCATCCGGAAGCCATGCTTCTGTTTCGCGTGGGGGATTTCTACGAAACCTTTGGCAGCGATGCGGAAAAAGCCGCGAAAACACTCGATATCATCCTGACCAAACGCTCCAACGGCTCGGCCTCGGAGGTAGCGCTCGCCGGATTCCCTCACCACGCTTTGCAAACGTATTTGCCCAAGCTGGTCAAGGCTGGACACCGCGTTGCCATCGTCGAGCAACTCGAAGATCCAAAGACCGTTAAGGGCTTGGTCAAACGTGGCGTGACCGACATGATTACCCCGGGCATCAACCTGAACAACGACCTCCTCGCCGGCAAGGAACACAATTACCTCGCCGCCCTATACCCGGCTAAAAAAGGCCCGTGGGGAATGGCCGTAGTAGAAATCTCCACGGGTGCTTTCTTCCATGCCATGGGCTCCGAGCTGGAATTGCGCAATGCGCTAGCCACCTACGCCCCCAAAGAGATCGTCCACCCGCGCGACATGGACCGCGACCTGCGTCGTTCGCTCGAGCAAGACTATTATTGTTTTGGGATCGACCCTTGGGCTTGGGAACCCAAATACGCCAGTGAATGCATCACTTCGCACTTCGAAACCCATGGCCTCAGCGGCTTTGGTCTGAACGACAAGGATGCCTCCACCATCGCGGTCGGCGCCATCTTACACCACCTCAAGCACAGTGAAATGGGCTCCTTGAGCCACATCACCAGTCTCTCTCGCATTGTCCTCGAAGATTATATGTGGTTGGACGGCTTCACGGCCCAAAACCTAGAATTATTCTACCCCAATGCTTCGGGCGGCGTGTCCCTGATCGATGTTATTGACCGCACGGAAAGCGCGATGGGCGGCCGCCTGCTTCGCCATTGGATCAGCCTGCCGCTCCTCGATACAGATCGCATAGGTGCGCGTTTGGATACCGTGGACCAATTATTAGAGCAGCCCGACGTGCGCGACGAACTTTCCGGCCTCCTCTCCGGCATGCCGGACATGGAACGCCTCTGCAGTCGCACCTCCACAGGGCGAATCTCTCCTAAAGAAATGGCTAGATTGCGCGACGCCCTAGATGCCACCGCTGCCCTCTACGCCAAAACCGACGAGTGGGGCATCTCCGTCCCCGCAACTCCGCCCGCACCCTTATCTGATCTACGGGAAACCCTTAGCTCGGCCCTCGTGGACGACCCTGCCACCATCATCGGTAAGGGAGAATCCATCTCGAGCCAATTCGATCCGGAACTCGCCCGTCTGCGCGGCCTTTTGTCCGACGCTCAAGGCACCCTAGACGCCATCCGTGACCGCGAAGCCGCCGCCACCGAAATTCCGTCCCTTAAGCTCGCCTTTAACAACGTCTTTGGATACTACCTCGAGGTTCGCAACTCCCACAAGGACAAGGTTCCCGAGCATTGGCACCGCAAGCAGACCTTGGTCAATGCGGAGCGCTACATCACCGACGAACTCAAAAAATTCGAATCTGAAGTCCTCGGGGCTGAAGAGAAAATCAAAACCATCGAGCTGCGATTGTTTGGGGAATTGGTGGAGCAGGCCGCGGTGGCCGCACCTCAAATCCTATCCAACGCTCAATGGGTAGCGACCATCGACGTCCTTCGCAGCTTCGCCACGACCGCCGAGGCCCACGACTATGTGCGGCCGACCTTCAGGTCCGATCGCCAATTGGCCATCGACCGCGGCCGTCACGCCGTCATCGAGAAGGTGCTGCCCGAAGGCACACCTTACATTGCAAATTCCTTGGACATGGACGGTGCTACGGCATCCATTGCCATGATCACCGGACCCAACATGAGTGGTAAGAGTGCCTTGTTGCGCCAAACCGCCCTCATTCAAATCCTCGCCCAAGCGGGCGCGTTCGTGCCGGCGTCCTCCGCCGACCTGCCCATCATGGACCGGTTGTTCGTGCGCGTCGGTGCATCGGACAACCTGAGCAAGGGGGAGAGTACCTTCATGGTCGAGATGAACGAGACGGCGACGATTTTGAACAACATCAGCGACCGTAGCTTGGTCATTTTGGACGAAATAGGCCGCGGGACCAGCACCTTTGATGGTGTGAGCATCGCTTGGGGGATTGCCGAATACTTGCATCAGCACCCAAGCACACCGTTGGTGCTGTTTGCAACGCATTACCACGAGCTGAACGAGATGGAGAAGACCTTCGGCAAGGTTCGTAACTACCACATCAGCACAGAAGAGCACAAGGGGTCGATCATCTTCACTCGCCAATTAAAACCTGGCGGCACCGCCCATTCCTTCGGTCTTCACGTTGCGAAACTCGCTGGCATTCCTGGTTACGTTCTCCACCGCGCGGGCCAAGTCCTAGGTGACCTTGAAGCTCAGCGCGAGCGTGGCGAAACGCCCTCGGGAACATCGGTCGGTGCGCAATTAAACTTCTTTTCGATGGACCGTCCGGAATTAGAAGATATAGCGGAAGAGCTTGAGGGTCTGAACCTTGATGAACTCAAGCCTATAGAGGCCTTAATGCTCTTGAACACCTTGAAAGAAAAAGTTTCGAAAAAATAAGAGGGGCTATTGCGTAAACTAATTTCGGCTGTATATTTGCCGTCCCAATTGCGAAAGTAGCTCAGTTGGTAGAGCACAACCTTGCCAAGGTTGGGGTCGCGGGTTCGAATCCCGTCTTTCGCTCAGAGACCCTCCAACAACGGAGGGTTTTTTGTTGGAGCCCCGGTGGTGGAATTGGTAGACACGCCGGACTTAAAATCCTGTGGACAGCAATGTCCGTGCCGGTTCGATCCCGGCCCGGGGCACGAAAAGCCCGCCTCCTCGAGGCGGGCTTTTTTGTTCATTTCTCCGTGGATAACCCATGGCCTTTTCCGTTGTAGAAATTCATCCTTACATAGTTCTTAGGTGAAAATCAGTTAACTTTAGTATTTCAAACCAATTTTTCTATGAAACGCCGAATCATATTTCTAACATGTTTATTGATTTCAATTATTTCATCAGGTCAATCCAAGAAAAAACAGATTGAGCTGTTGAATGGTAAGCTGGATAGCCTGAACGAAGTGGTATCTAATGAACGGAATAACTACACACAGGTTGTACAATTGAAAGATTCCCTCGTACAATTGAAAGATGCCGAAATATCTTCTCGAAAGAATCAAATAAACCAGCTAATTCAGGGGAATGAACGCCTGATTACTCAACTTAGTGAATTAGAAGGCGATAAAATGATCTTAACTAAAGAACAGTCTTCTTTAGAGAGAAGAATTGATTCACTTACCCAAATAATCGCTGAGTTAACTGTTAATAAAGAGATAAATTCATTTCGTAATTCCAAGAATTTTGAGAATTTCCTGTATTCATTCCTCTCTACTGTTTATTCCAATCAAAAAATTGATAGTCTAATTAGTATCTCCTCTCCAAGAATTTTGGATTTTGTTGAACCTAGTATTGGTTTTGGTAGATTTTGGAATATGGGCGCTGCTTGTAACCTTTACAATGAAGGTAATTATGAGTATTATGATTTCCCAGTACAACCGGATGTAGCCGACCTGCCATTTTTTAAAGACCAAGATCCACAAGGCGGATTTTGCGATGAAGCGTCAACACCTGATGGAATATATTACAAACAGGTCTATGATCTTCCCGAAGATTGGGATGTTATAAAAGGTGAATCGATACCCCCACCTAGAAAGTTAAAGTACCTGAATAAAATTATGGTACAAGTTCAATACAATTATTGGGTAGTGAAGACTATGTACTTTATTGAATTTAACGATAAGTGGTATCTGCTTTATTTCGATGACTGCGACTGTAGTGCTTAAGAGGAAAATAACCAAAATTAATTAGTAACACTCAACCGATTATTCACCCTAATCGGTTAAATCAATGAAAACAATGAAAAAGCTTTTAACAATACTGGCTGTTTGCGTAATATTCACAGGCTGTTCTCAGAATATGGTCGATGTTTATGATTTAACTGAAATAGGTGACAGAGAGTATTATCAAGGCGAATTATTTACTGGTGTGGCGGTAGATTACTGGTCAGATGATCAAGTATCGGATGAATACTCCTACAAGGATGGTATGCTAGACGGATTGCAAAAAAGTTGGTACCAGGATGGGCAATTACGTGCGGAGTTCTACCTTCAGAGAGGCAAGAAAAATGGTGAATATCGAATCTGGTGGGAGAACGGTCAATTAGCTGAAGAAGTGAATTACAAAAATGACAAACTTGATGGTTTGGCTAGATACTGGGGTGAAGATGGCCAATTATGGGAGCAAACAAATTATAAAGACGGCATTACAATAGATTGATAACCTTCAAATTGCTAAAGCATCTTAAGTAATTTTTAGTGGCCATAGGCTTTTTTGTTCATTTCTCCGTGGATAACCCATGGCCTTTTCCGTAGCAATTTCGTCTCTTCTCGACCATCTTTGTTACATGCAGCAATACCACGATCTCGTTACACGCGTCTTATCGGAAGGCGTGCAAAAAGGCGACCGCACCGGCACGGGCACCCTCAGTGTGTTCGGCCACCAGATGCGGTTCAATCTTCAAGAAGGATTCCCACTCCTGACGACCAAGAAGGTGCATATCAAAAGCATCCTCCACGAGTTGCTTTGGTTTCTTCAAGGTTCGACCAACATCGAATACCTCGCGCAGAACAAAGTGCGCATTTGGGACGATTGGCCCTATGCCGCCTATGCGAAGTCTGAGGATTTCCAAGGCGAGGACATCCGCACTTTTGCCGAGCGTGTGGCCACGGATAAGGCCTTTGCTGCACAGTGGGGAGAGCTCGGTCCTGTGTATGGGTACCAATGGCGCTCATGGCCCGCGCCGAACGGCGGTCATGTGGACCAAATCGCTCAGATCATCGATCAAATCAAGAACAATCCCAATAGCCGACGCATCATCGTCAACGCTTGGAACGTCGGTTTTGTAGATCAGATGGCACTGCCGCCATGTCACGCTTTCTTCCAGTTTTATGTGGCCGATGGTAAGCTGAGCTGCCAATTGTACCAGCGCAGTGCGGATATTTTCCTAGGCGTGCCTTTCAACATCGCATCTTACGCATTTTTGGTGCATATGGTGGCCCAAGTTTGTGAGCTCGAGGTGGGTGATTTCGTGCATACCTTAGGCGATGCCCACATCTACAATAACCACATTGAGCAGTTGGAGCTACAGTTGTCGCGAGATTTCCGTGCGCTCCCACAGTTGAAACTCAACCCGGAGATAAAAGACATCTTTGGCTTTAGCTATGATGATTTTGAAATCGTCGGGTACGATCCCCATCCGCACATTGCGGGCAAAGTTGCCGTCTGATGATATTAAAAGCCATCGTCGCCTACGGGACCAATAGGGTCATTGGCAAGGACAATGATTTGATCTGGCACCTGCCAGACGATCTGAAGCATTTCAAAAAACATACGGCCGGAAAGACCATTATCATGGGCCGTAAAACTTGGGACAGCCTTGGCGGTCGTCCCTTGCCGAACCGTCGACACATCGTTATTTCACGCAATGCTGATTTTGAAGCCGCGGGGTGTGAATCCGTGCAGAGTCTCGAGGCGGCTTTGGCGTTGGTAAAAGATGAGGCGGAGGCGTTCATCGTGGGCGGGTCGCAAATCTATGCCTTGGCCATGCCTTTTGTGGATACGTTGGAAATTACGGTAGTGGACGCCTCATTGGAGGGACATGCTTATTTCCCGGATTGGGATAAGGCGCCGTTTGAATGCGTATCGAGCGTGCACCATCCGGCGGATGAAAACCACGAATATTCCTTTACCTTCGAGACTTGGAAACGAAAGGGTTAGTACCCTTGAACCTATAAATTGGACACATGAAAAAACTTATGTTCGCGCTACCCCTAGCCATCGCGGCTTGTACAGCGCCAGAAGAAGCACCTAAAGTAGCGGCATTTAACGTAGACCACTTGGATACATCGGTGGCCCCTTGTGAAGACTTTTTCCAGCACACGGCCGGCGGTTGGATTTCAGAAAACCCTATACCAGATACAGAAACCAGATGGGGGAGATTCAACGAGCTCATTGAGACGAACAAATTCAGATTAAAATCCATCCTCGAAGAGGTCAGTGCAGGAACCTATGAAAAAGGTACAGACGAGCAACTTATCGGCGACCTATTTGCCAGCGCGATGGACAGCACCGCTAGAAATGAAGAGGGCATCGAGCCGCTATTGCCATACCTCGAAGAAGTGTCCGCAGTGACTTCGTTGGAGGAGTTGTTTGCCTTGATGGGCAAGAACAAGTTCAACGGCATCGGCGCGCCACTTAGTTTGTACGTGAGCACGGACGCGAAGAACTCGACCGCGCACGCCTTGTACGCGGGCCAGAGCGGGATCGGATTGCCGGACCGCGATTACTACCTCCGCGAGGACAGTGCGAGCCAAGTCCTGCAACAGCAGTACCGCGACCACATCGCCAAAGTTTCGGCGCTCGTAGGTAAGGAGTGGGATGTAGATGCCATCTATAACTTGGAGAAGGCCATGGCCCAAGCGATGAAGAGCCGTGTGGAAATGCGCAATTCTGTAGCGCGCTACAACCCTATGACCCTCGAGCAGTGGCAAGCGTTGGCGCCAAATATGCCTATCACGGCTTATGTGAGCGCTGTGGGTGTGAGTGTGGACACCTTGATCAATTCGGCCCCAGAATTCTTCAGCAGGTTTAACGAAGCTTGTGGTGAATCTGGCTTGGAGACTTGGAAGCAGTATTATCAGTGGCACGTGGCGGATGCCGCGGCGAGCTCTTTGAACGACGAGTTTGAAACGTTGAATTTTGAATTCTACAGCAAGATTCTACGCGGGGTGCCAAAAATGAATCCGCGTTGGAAGCGTGCGCAAGGCGCTGTGGGTGTTTTAGGGGACCAATTAGGTCATCTGTACGCCGACCGCTATTTCCCAGAAGAAAGCAAAGCCCAAGTAGAGGCCATGGTAGAAGATCTGCGTGCTGCCTTCCGCGACCGCATCAACGGTTTGACTTGGATGAGCGATACGACCAAGGAGAAGGCCTTGGCAAAATTGGACGCCTTTACCTATAAAATAGGATACCCTGATAAGTGGGAGGACATTAGCGATTTGGATTTGAGCCGCGAGAGCTACTTCGCTAACCGTAAAGCACTTTCCCAATATTTCACCGCAGATAATTTGTCGAAACTCGGTGAGCCGGTGGACAAAGACGAGTGGGGCATGGGTGCACATATTGTGAACGCCTACTACAACCCGTTGAACAACGAGGTGGTATTCCCAGCAGGGATTCTCCAGCCGCCGTTCTTCAACCCAGATGCAGACGATGCCATCAACTATGGCGCGATCGGTGGGGTGATCGGTCACGAGTTCTCACATGGATTTGACGATCAGGGTTCGAACTACGGTCCTGATGGCAACTTGGAGAACTGGTGGAGTGCCGGTGATAAGAAGCGTTTTGATGCGTTGACGACGAAGCTGGCAGATCAATACGATGCGTACGAGGTATTGCCTGGGGTGAATGTAAACGGCGAATTGACCTTGGGCGAGAACATCGCAGATTTAGGAGGGTTGACCCTGGCCTACCATGCGTACTTGAAGCACCGTGGTGATAATGAAGTGGCGCCTATTGATGGATTTACCGATACGCAGCGTATCTTCTTGGGATGGGCGCAGGTTTGGCAGATGCACGGTCGCGACGAATACTTGAAGAACCAAGTAATGACTGATCCACACAGCCCAGGTAAATTCCGTGTCAACGGACCTATGAGCAATATGCCTGAGTTTGCGGAGGCCTTTGGCGGCGTTTGTGGCGATGGTGGTGTGGCCAAAGCAGCGGAAGATCAAATCATTATTTGGTAACTGTGATTTTAGTTGCACCTCGTTTTAAAAGGTGCCGCTAATTTTAACCAAAAATCAAGCAATTATGACAATCAACGAAGCAATCAACCACCCAGAGGCCACCTTGGTAGACGTACGTACACCAGGCGAAGTTGCCTTTGAACCTGTTCCTGGCGCCATCAACATTCCATTGGATGAAGTTCCTGCGCGTTGGGAGGAATTTAAATCAATGTCGCGTCCACTCGTCGTGTTTTGCCGTTCGGGAAACCGCTCAGGACAAGCGTTGATGTTCTTGGCCTCTAAAGGAATTGAAGATGGAGTGAACGGAGGCGGTGCTTCTGATGTTCTTATCCATAAAATGTAAGACCATGAAATCAGTAAAACTTTTACCTCAACTTCTCGTCGCAGCCCTTTTGTGGGGTGGCGCAGTGAGCTGTCAATCTAAAACTTCGGCGGTGGAAACTACCCAAAGCGAGGGTGTGATTAACAGGAATGTTGGGGTCGAGGAGTTTGCAGATTTAATCAATAATGGACCCGAGGGAGTGCTCTTGGACGTACGAACCGACCGAGAGTTCTCCATGGGCCATATCAAAGGCGCAAGCCAGATCGATTTCTACCGCAATGACTTTCAGGAGGAGCTGGCGAAATTGGACCCAGAAGTACCCGTTTATGTGTATTGTAGAAGTGGCAATCGCTCAGGTCAGGCGGCGCAAATGATGAAACAAATGGGATTTACCACTGTATACAACCTACAAGGCGGTATGGGTGCGTGGGCTCGAAAACAACCAGTTGCCAAATAACCTCTAAACCCTCTAATCATGGCAAGCTTTAAAGAAATCATTGATAGCCCGAAACCTACCCTCATCGACTTTTTCGCAGAGTGGTGTGGGCCCTGTAAAATGATGTCGCCTATTCTTCAGGAATTGGCTGCAGATATGGGTGAGGCTGTCAATATTATCAAGGTGGATGTCGATAAGAATCCACAACTGGCCGAAGCACTACGCATTCAAGGCGTGCCGACGTTGACGTTGTTCCAAAATGGAGAAATGATTTGGCGCCAGAGCGGTGTTGTACCGGCATATCAATTGGCTCAGATCATTCGAGAGAAAGCGCAGATCGAAGCCTAAATGTATTCTATTTCAAGACCCCTTGCAATCTCTCTACTAGCTGCCACAATGGTGGGCTGTGGGTTATCGCAAGATTTGGTCTTTGAAGTGCCGCCAGCTCCAGATTACACTGAACTCGATAATTGGGCAGGACACGCAGAGAAATTGGACATCACAGATTCCGTTTTTGTGCCTACACCCCGAACTTTTGGCGTTCCAGTGTTCTATGTATATCCCACGGTTCACTTTCCTAAAAAAGGTGGATCTTGGAATGCCGATTCCTACGCGGAGGAGGTTCGAGAGCGCACGCACTTTGCGGTGAAAATGCAGAGCAGCGCCTTCAATGTCGCAGGTCCCGTATATGCCCCATATTACCGTCAAGCGGCCTACCAAGTCTACAACGTAGCGCCCAACACGACTACCGTTAATGCGTACGATTTGGCGTATAATGATGTGCGCACCGCGTTCGAGCAATTCCTAGTCGACATTGGCCCAGATGTCCCCTTTGTTTTAGCCTCGCATAGTCAAGGTACGGATCATTTGGAACGCCTGATACGCAATGAATTTGATAAGGAGTTGCAGGACCGATTAGTCATTGCCTACCTCGTTGGAATGCCCGTCTTAGATGACTTGCCCATCCCGATTTGCGAAGACCCTTTGCAGACCGGGTGTTTTGTCTCATGGAGAACGTTCCATAAATCGGTTGAGCCAACCAGTAATGGTGTGATGGTAGGGGTGGTGAACCCTTTGAGTTGGAATACTTCAAGCCTCGAAGTTCCTGCAGCCGACAATCCGGGTGCACTTGTGTTTGAAAGTGGTGAGGTGCTGACGGGGTTAATTGGCGCCCAAATACAAGATGGAATCATTATCGCCGATCGCCCAAAATTCAGGGGCAGTTGGCTCATCAGAACCAAGGATTATCACCGCGGTGATGTCAACCTTTATTACATGTCCATTAGAGGGAATCTCGAGGCAAGACTCGATTATCTGGAGCGGGCGAAATAGAATCTTGGGGTAGTACTAAATCTAAAGGCACTTGTAAGGAGTCTACAGAAGGTTTTTCTGGAATCTCAATTGGATAAAAAGGCACGGAAGTCTTCACAACGAAGGCATCTGGAAAGAACTCAATAATTTTCTGTCTTTCTTTTTCCGCCATTGTGATTGTAGGAAAAGAACCCACATGAACTTTAAAATTTGGTTCTTTGTAAATGACTCTAGCCTCACCTAAATGAAGCGATATCACCCTTGCTCTTAAACCATAGGCATTATTCCTTTCCCCACTGAACAGTTGAATGGTGTAGCCATCAAATTCTTCGCTTTGTGCATCTTGTAGAAACTGTTGGTATACTGCCTCTAATCTAGGGTCAACGATTGTTGTGTCGTTCGAGGAGGCGTAGAGCCCATGAACACTGATAATCAATGAAGTTATGATGAGTTTGATGCGTAGCATGAGCACAACAGTTTTATCAAAGGTACATCTACCAAAATATGTGCCGAATATAGGTGTTGTAACTTGGGTTAATTTAGAACGATTCCAAATTAACATTTTAGAAAATATAGAGCCCTTTTTCGGAAGCTGGACCTTATTTTTGCGCCACACTGAATAGCTATTATTAGGCCTCATATGTACACAAGTTCAAACCGAAGAAGGTTAAGCTCCTTGATGGGAGCATTTATCTTCTTGTTTTCTGTTACGACCGTGTCCGCTTTCGAGGGGGACGCCTCAAACGGTAAAAAGCTCTTCAAATCCAACTGTGCCAGCTGTCATAAACTCGACAAAAAACTTGTTGGTCCCGCATTAACCGGGGTCACTGACAAGTATTCTGAAGAGTGGCTGCTTGCTTGGATTAGAAACAACGCGGAACTACGCGCCTCAGGTGATGCAGATGCCATCGCCATCTTCGAGGAATACAATGGTTCTGTGATGAGCGCATTTCCTACGCTGAGCGATCAAGACATCTTCGATATCCTCCAGTATACTATTGAAGGCGACAAGAAGCCACTTCCTCCTGGAGGAGATTTGGCTGGTGGCACCACCGTTGTCGTTGAAAGTAAAAACTACGATAAGGAAATTACCATTGGCCTAGGCATCTTGCTGTTCTTGATGGTACTGCTTTTGGCTCGCATGAAGAACACCCTTCGACTAGTCCAAGGAAAAGATACCGTAAGTATTTTTGAAGAGGTAGGCTGGTTCTGGGGTCGATTGATTAAAAATAAAGGTTTCGTCACTGTAAGTACGTTAGTAATAGCCGTAGCTTTCCTTAGCCAGCTTTATGGTTGGATGATGAGTATTGGTGTTGAGCAAAACTACCAACCAGAGCAGCCGATCGCATTCTCACATGCATTGCATGCTGGAGAAAACCAAATTGACTGTAATTACTGCCACAGCTCTGCACGTCACTCCAAGCACTCAGGTATTCCATCAGCGAATGTGTGTATGAACTGTCACATGTACGTAGACGGATCTGAAATCACTGACGACGCTGGTAACTTGAAGTACGATGGTGAAGGTTCTCCAGAGATCTCTAAGATTTATGCAGCGATCGGTTGGGATTCTGAAAACCGCGAATACATCGAAGGATACGAGCAACAGCCAATCAAGTGGGTACGTATTCACAACCTACCAGATTTGGCCTACTTCAACCACAGCCAGCACGTGAACGCAGGTCAGTTGGAGTGTCAAGAATGTCACGGTCCAGTAGAGACAATGGAAGAAGTATACCAGTATTCAGAATTGACCATGGGATGGTGTATCAACTGTCACCGTGAAACCGAAGTTCAGTTCAACAAGAACGAATACTACCAAGACTTCCACGAAGAATTAACTGAGAAATACCACGGCGAGAAAATCACTGCTGAGAAAATCGGTGGTTTGGAATGTGGTAAGTGTCACTACTAATAAGAAGCAGCAATGACTGAGAACAATAAATATTGGAGAGGGATTGAGGATCAATCTAATCCAGAACTCGCAGAAAAGCTCGCTCAAAACGAATTCTCAAACGAGATCAGCCAAGCAGATTTCCTCGGAAAAGACGAGTTGGCTGAAGGAGAAACTTCGAGAAGAGATTTCTTGAAATTCATGGGATTCTCAACTGCAGCAGCAACGCTTGCAGCTTGTGAGGCTCCCATCGTAGAAAGTATCCCTTACGTGGTGAAGCCAGATAGCCTCACCCCAGGTGTACCTAACTATTATGCGTCTGTTTCATTTGATGGATTTGATTTCGCTTCTCTGTTGGTCAAAACACGCGAAGGTCGTCCAATCAAAATTGAACCAAATAATGATGCTCCTTTTAATGGTGCAACGAACGCCCGCGTTCAAGCTTCTGTATTGAGCTTGTACGATGGAGCGCGCATGCAGAGCCCTATGGTAGACGGTGTTGCCGCTTCATGGGGAGATGCAATGGCCGCCGCTCGTGCACTCATGACCGAAAACAGTGTTTTGGTAAGTAGTTCTGTGATCAGCCCTGCGTTGAAAACGGCCATCTCTAAACTTGGCTTGCGT
>JAKMGS010000130.1 GCA_022424815.1 Schleiferiaceae bacterium
GGATAGTTTTTGGATGTACCATCGGATAAGAAAACGGTGACTTCGTTGGTTTTCGTGTGGAACCCAACACCCTCTTTACTCATTTCATTGAGTACAACGGCATCAGCGTTTTTCTTGACAAGCTTACCTTTAGCGTATTCCGCACCATTCCTAGTTTCTAGCGCAAAACCTACTAACCTTTGACCTGCACTCTTCAGCGCTCCCAAGGATGCAAGAATATCTCTAGTAGGTACCATTTTAATGATGAGCTCGGATTCAGACTCTTTCTTAATCTTTTGAACGCTTTGATTTTCTGTGGTGAAATCTGCGACTGCTGCAGTACAAATTGTTAAGTCTGCATTTGCGAACGACCCTTTCATAGCCATCCACATGTCCTCAGCGGAAGTTGTTCGAATGACATTCAGTCCTTTTAGGTCTAAGGCCGTATCTGTTGGGCCCAGCACCAAGGAAACTTCAGCGCCTAGTTTTCTTGCGGCTTGTGCAATGGCCACTCCCATCCTGCCTGAGCTATTATTGCCAATGAATCGAACAGGGTCAATATGCTCGTGCGTAGGCCCCGCATTGATGAGTACCTGTTTTCCAGTTAAGGGTAGTGATTTGGCCAATTCGGCTTCAATTGCTTTCACTATATGTTCTGGCTCCGCCAGACGACCCTTGCCTTCGAGTCCGGAGGCAAGTTCTCCTTCTTCACTGTCGATGATGTGAACGCCTCTTGCACTGAGTGTGCTAAGGTTTTCTTGTGTCGCACCGTTGGCATACATGTCCAAATCCATTGCCGGTGCAACAAAGACAGGACATTTGGCGCTCAAGTATACGGCTGTCAATAGATTTTCGCATGCTCCTGTTACGATCTTGGATAAGGTGTTTGAGGAGGCTGGTGCTATGAGCATGAGGTCAGCCCATAATCCCATCTCAACGTGATTATTCCAAACACCATAGGCCTTTTGGTCATCTTCAATAAACTCAGTGTATACAGCACGTTTACTTAGGGTAGATAACGTAAGAGGGGTAATGAAATCCTTAGCAGCATGGGTCATGACTACCTGGACTTCAGCACCCCTCTTAATGAGTTCTCGAACAATAAAAGCGCTTTTGTATGCGGCTATACTCCCGGAAACACCGAGCAGTACCTTTCGCTTATACAAAAGGCTCATGTAGCGATTACTTTTCTTCTTCCTTGCGGAAGTAAATTCTATTCTCCAACCATTCCTGCAATGCTAGAGCTGTTGGTTTTGGTAAGCTTTCGTAGAATTTACTCACTTCAATTTGCTCTTTGTTTTCAAAGATCTCCTCTAATGATTCTGTAGATGAGGCAAATTCTTCAAGCTTGGCATGGAGCTCTTCACGTGTTGTGTCATTTATCTGCTCAGCACGTTTTGCGATGATTGTCAATGCTTCATAAACGTTATCCGTTGTAGCATCGATTTCGTTGATGTTGTGCGTGCGGGTTGTTTTATCCGCTTGCATTTTTTTAAAATCCATAGTTATTAGGATGTATTAAGGATTCATTTTCTTTAAATCTTCGAGCCTTTCACTCGTCGGGAAAGCGACTTCAAAGTCATTAAGAGCGGTTCTAGCTTCACGGTAGCGCTCTTCTTGAAGCTGCTCTAAGCTATTATCAGCTAGTTTGTATGCTGCAATTGCTCTGTAGTACATGGCATCTTCACGATACGGTGTATCTGGGAATTCACGAAGTGTCGTGGTAAACGCAGTAATGGCTGCTTTATAATTTCGAGTATGAAAATATTGATAAGCGATTTCGTAACTTTTAGTTTCTAATCGGCTTCTTAAAACCTCCATGAACTCATTGCACTCCTCAAGCTTATCTGAGCCAGGATGGGTATTTATAAATAATTGAATTTCATTAATAGCCTTGTACGTGTAAGCTTGATCTAAGCTGTGCTCAGGTGCTTCCAGATAATAACAGTAAGCAGTTAAAAATGCTGCCTCATCCGCCTTTTCATTATTTGGGAACGTCTTGTAGAAGTTCTTAAAGTGATAACCAGCCAGGATGAAATCTCTTTGTTTATATAAAGTGTGCGCATAGTAGAAATATACTTCTTGCGCTTTGTGCGTACCGCGGTACAGAGTGATTAACTCGTCGAACAAGGGGTAGGCTTTATTATATTCTCCAGCGTCATAATATTCGACTGCTTTGGAAAATTTATAATCCAAGTCCTTGCTTTTGAGTACTTCCTGGTATTCACCACAGCTCGCTAACAATAGGGAAACCCCGACTAAATATGGTATAAATGGTCCTTTCATGAAGGTGCAAATGTAGTGTTTTTAGCAGACTTGTAAAGAGCAAAATTAATAGAGAATGACTCGTCATCAAGCACTTGAAATTATCCTGCTAATAAATCGTATTAGATGAGTTAATGCTCGCATCAGTCCATTACACACTTAGTGTTGATAAGGCAGTATTTATTTGCTCTTTTAAATTTGAACTTGCTGAAACCAGAGGCAAACGAACCGTATCGCCACAAATACCTCTTAAATCAAGGAGCGCTTTAATACCGGCTGGATTTCCTTCCGAGAACAATAAATTGGTAAGATCAAAAAGCGATAAATGTACCGCTCGCGCAGTGTAAAAATCTCCGTCTAGTGCAGCATCAACCATTGAACAGAATACTTCTGGAACGCCTTGACCACTGACTGATATGACCCCTTCCGCACCAAGAAGCATCATGTGTAGGGTTAAGTTGTCGTCTCCGGAAATGACTTGGAAGCTGTCCGGGCGATTCATTAAGATTTCTGTGATCTGATCCAAATTTCCACTTGCCTCTTTGATGGCAACGATATTCCCAAAGTCCTTGGCTAACCGTACGGCAGTTTCCGCGCTAATGTTACTGCTTGTTCGACCGGGTACATTGTACAAGATAATAGGCAACGTACTGCATTGACTCAAGGCAGCGTAATGTTGGTAAATACCTTCCTGTGTGGGCTTGTTGTAATATGGGCTCGCACTAAGAATCGCGCTAACCCCTTCCACATCAAAATTGGAAATTTCATCCACTAAAGCTTGCGTGTTGTTGCCGCCGATACCATATATGACGGGAACACGATTTTCTGCTGTTGATATAACAGTCTGTAAAATCGATGTTTTCTCTTCTGGTGTTAACGTAGGATTCTCTGCAGTGGTGCCGTTAACAACGAGGTAATCTACACCATTGCTTATGCAATATTCAACTAGTTTTTGTAATCCTCGATAATCAACAGACTTATTCTTGTGGAATGGAGTTATCAGCGCAACTCCCACTCCTGTTAGATCAATGGTTCTCATTTCGTAATAATGTTCAAGGTCTTTTTTAACATTTCAATTTTATCCCCTAACGTATCAGATTTACCTGGGCCAATTTGTATATCGGCTTGTGGATAAACATTACATAGGTCAACTTTTAAATCATAGCTTCTTGCGCACCAGTACCAAGATAAAATTGGTGGATTTGGTTCAAGATTAATCAAGATATGATTTCCTTCTGGTTCGGGAATGGTTCTTTTAGGTACACCCTTATAATCTAGATCATCTTTATACAAATGTGAGGTTTTGGTAGGAGTATCTTTCGGCCTTTTTAAGTCTTCATAGTACACATAATCCACCCAACTGAAATGACTCTTAACAACCTCTATTTCGATTAGATTCCTGGTTAAAACCGTAACCTTTGGGTCATTACTAGTTATTGCCTTAGTACTTGGGTGAGCGTTTTTCAACCCTTGCTTTAAGAAATATTGCTTGATACGATTCATGGCATCAGTTTTTTAAATTCTTCTTCTGATAAAATCCGCACTCCTAGCTTTTCAGCTTTGGCTTTTTTCGAAGGGCCCATACCCTCGCCAGCGACTACATAGGTAGTCTTAGAGCTGATACTGCTCACATTCTGCCCCCCAAAAGTTTCTATCAGTGCCTTGAGTTCCTCGCGCGAGAACGATTCAAATACGCCGCTCACCACCACTTTAGCCCCTACCAGGGGACCCTCAGAAGGTGTATCTACGACTTCCATTTCAAACTGAAGACCGGCTCGCTGTAACCTGGCCAATTCTTCCAAGTTTGCATCCTCATTAAAGTATTCCGTAAGCTGAAGTGCAATGACTTCACCAATGTCGTCAACAGCTTTAAGCGTCTCAAAATCAGCTTGTAATAATTCAGTCATGCTTCCGAAATGACGTGCCAATTTTTTTGCTACAGTCGCCCCAACATGGCGAATGCCCAAGCCAAATAAAACGCGATCAAAGGGGATTTGTTTGGAGGCGGTGAGGCCTTCGAGCAAATTGGTCACACTCTTTTCTTTAAATCCTTCTAGCGAAATGATTTGATCGTAAGTCAGATCGTATAAATCCGCAATCGAGTGTATGAGGCCTTTCTCTACGAAGAGCTGCACCGTTTCGCTCCCCATACCCATGATATCCATGGCCTTACGTGAAATAAAATGTTGAATACGACCGCTTATTTGTGGGGTACATCCGTTGGTATTCGGGCAATAATGCTGGGCCTCTCCTTCTTTTCGGACCAATTCTGTTTGACACTCCGGACAGTGACTAATAAACTCTACGGGCACCGCACCTTCTGCTCTCGCATCCAGCTTAATACCTACTACCTTAGGAATAATCTCACCTCCCTTTTCCACGAAGACCTCATCCCCTTCGTGCAAATCAAGCAGGGCAATTTGATCTTG
>JAKMGS010000044.1 GCA_022424815.1 Schleiferiaceae bacterium
CCCGAGCTCACCAAGGAAAAACTTTCTAACCTGCGCACCACCGATCGGACCCCATCGACTTCCTGCCATTGCGCAACGGGCAATGCCCCCTCGTCCATGCTAAGGTCCAAGCTTTGCTCTCCCCAAAATCCTTTTTGATGTACCTGGAGGTAGCCGAAATTATTGGCGACGATATCGTCCACCATATGCTCCCAAACGCCCACCTGAAAGCTTCTGAGTACCACGGCGAAAATGACACAAAACATCACCGCAGCAATGGTGATCGCGCTTCTCCCTTTATTCCTCCAGATATTTCTCCACGCGAGCTTGAGCATTATTGCACGAGTTTCATGTTGCTACGCTCGAAAAACCCTGCTGAAAAAGTAGGATTAAAGTCTAATTTCTTGTAGGTCATCTCGGTATAAAAACCCTCCTCATCCGCGGGAGTGATGGTCAACTTAGACGGCAATTCCTGTCCGCCAAGATTTTTGATATCCGAAGCCTGTATTGTCGTTACCAAATAGTCGTCTTCATCAAAAAATTCGGTACGAAGCTGAAGCGTTTGTTTCACCGAAATATGTGTGATTACTTTCCCCCAAACTACCGCTGCTTCAGGTTTTGGGACCAATTCTATTTGATAGCAAGGAACCCCGTCAATAGACACGATACCCAACAACTTATGCTCGTAATCCTCCACCAACGACCCCGCATTAATCAGGGCATCGTTCGTGAAATCCGTTCCCATCCAACTCTGCACCATCGCCGCCGGCAAGGCAACCACCTTTTTAATTCCCGGAACATAATGCCACACATTATCCCCATTGCGCAAGAACACCGTCCCCTTCTCACGGGCCGGCCCTATAATGAGAATCATCGTTTTGTCCATTCCCTCGTTCCAGATTTTCGCCTCCATCGTGCGCTCCCAACGCGGACGTACGGTGCGAATACTCACCTCAGCGGCAGAACGGGTTCCGCTCAACTTTGCCTCTGCTTGTTTTAAAAGGGTGGTGGGATTTTGCCCGAACACAAGTGAAGTTGCGCAGGCAAAGAGTAGGGATGTAAAAAATCGTGTCATAGCCTTAGGTGTGTTTGCTTAACGCACAAACCGACACTATGTTTTTAAAGGGGTTAGTTTAATTTCAGGGCCAATTTCGCCATTACTTTCTTCGCAGATTTCCCCTCGTACAACACCTCGTTCACTGCCTTGACAATAGGCATCTTCACTTCGTGCTTTTTTCTAATCTTCGCCACCAATGGCACGGCATAATAGCCTTCCGCCACCATGGTCATTTCCGCCTTTGCACTCTTCACCGTGTACCCCTTGCCCAGCATGTTCCCCAGCATTCTATTTCTCGAAAATTGGCTGTAGCAAGTCACCAATAAATCGCCCAAATACGCGCTCTTTTTTATATTAATTGGGCCCTCGCAAGTACTCTTCATAAACCTGCGCATCTCACGCGCCGCATTTGAAATCAGTACCGCCTGGAAATTGTCCCCATAGCCCAAACCATGGTACATCCCCGCCGCGATGGCATATATATTCTTCATCACGGCCGCATATTCCGTCCCGTAAATATCCGTGCTCAACGTACAACGCATGTAGTGGTTCTTCAACACCCCCGCCACACGCTCGGCCACCGCTTTCTCTTTCGCAGCCACCGTCAAAAAGCTCAATCGCTCCAAGGCAATCTCCTCGGCGTGACACGGACCCGTAATGACCACAATATTCTCCTCAGGAACCCCCACCACTTCGCGCAGGTACTCCCCAACAATCATATTCTCGTCAGGAATAATTCCCTTGATGGTCGAGCACACCAGCTTCCCCGCTAGCGCTCCCTCAGCCATACCTTCCAGAACCTCCTTCACAAACGCACTGGGCACCGCGAAAATTACAATGTCCGCCTGCGTCACCGCTGCATTCACATCCGTATAAATATGAACACTGCCCGGCTGAAAGCCCACGGAAGACAAATACCTCGGATTATGATGGTACCGCTTAATATGCAACGCACTCTCCTCATTGTGCATCCACCAATGGCAGCTCCCCAAATTATCAGTGACCATCTTCACCACGGCAGTCCCAAACGAACCCCCGCCAATTACGGCCACACTTGGCTGCGTGCTTTGCATCTGATCGTCCATTAGAAGGTAATTTCCGTTTCTACTTCCGCCCCATCTCTCACATACACCAAAGCCGTCGTATCGCCTTTCTTAAAGGCCCCCAACGCCGTCATGTACGCATAAATATCATCAATGGCGATATCTCCAATCTTCATGATCACATCTCCCGACTTCAGCCCGGCGTTGGCCCCGGGGCGCCCTTCGGTCGCCCCATCGATACGAAGCCCCGGCCCGCCAAAAAGGTAATCTGGCACGACCCCTAAGGTCACGGAGAAGTTCGGCGTGGTCTTCTGTTCTGAAGAGGTGGTTTTTTGGAAGGTGAGGTTCTCATAATTGGCCGTGCGCGCGGTGATGGTGTA
Source organism: Schleiferiaceae bacterium (assembly GCA_022424815.1). Taxonomy (GTDB): domain Bacteria; phylum Bacteroidota; class Bacteroidia; order Flavobacteriales; family Schleiferiaceae; genus UBA10364. Next base: position 2,460 of record JAKMGS010000044.1, read on the forward strand.
GATCAGCGAGGCGAGTTTGGCCATGCCCTTGTAGTTGATCTTCTCCGCGTCGTCGGTCGGCTTGTGGTAATGGTCATGGGTTCCTGTGAACAGGTGCAACACCGGCAAATCCTTGTAATAGAAAGACGTCTGGTCAGACGGCCCTGCGCCAGCAGGATCTTTTTTAATGTCCAAACCATGAATAGGCGTATCGAGGATCTCGTCCCATTCCGTAGCCGTTCCCGTTCCTGAAAGCTGGAGGCGGTTGTCGCGTAGGCGACCGACCATATCGCTATTAATCATGTATTCCACTTCCTTCAGCGGGAAGGTCGGATGGTTGGTCCAATATTTCGAGCCTATCAAACCCAATTCCTCCGCGCTGTAAAACTGGATCATGTAGTTGTAATTCGTGTCTTGGCGTTGTGCGTAATAATGCATGACTTCCAATAGCAAAGTCGTCCCCGATCCATTGTCGTCGGCCCCATTGTGAATGGCCGCCGGCCCTTTGTACAAGCTGTTCTCACCGCCCATGCCTAAGTGGTCGTAGTGCGCACCCAGTACGACGGTTTTGCGTTTGTTGTTGTGGATATACCCGATGACATTATAGCCGTCGCTGAAACGCTCCGACATGGATACCGAAAGGTTCACTTTCTGAGCGCGCTTCATCAATTTATTGGCCACGTCTTCGTTGCGAACGAAGAATACCGGCACGGTTGAGGCGTTGATGCTCTTAAAGAATTCTTGGGTATCTGAAGCCGTTCCATCCGGGTTGATGAGCAAGACCGCTTTGGCGCCTTTTTCTACCAAATTTGCCACGCGCTGGTTCAAGCTGTGGTACGCCGCATAGGCGCTATGCGGGTGAATGCCGTCCGGTGAGCTGACGTTCATCACGGCGATGGCACCGTCGATAGTAAGGCCATTAAAATCATCATAAGACCCGTCCTCTGTGGTGATGCCGTAGCCGACATAAACGGTTTTGCCCGAAGCTTTACCTGTATGGCTGCTTATGGATACCGGGTAGAAATCCACGTGGCCTTGGAGTTGTGCTCGGCCCACTAATAGTGTGGTGGCATCGTAATCTACAGCGGCATATTCCGGTACTGGGAACTTTTGGAAGTAACCATTTTCACCCATGGGCTCGATGCCTAGCTCTAGCATGCGGCCGGCAATCATATCACGGGCAACATCGGCCTCTACGGTTCCGGGCTTGCGGCCCTTCAGTGAATCTGAAGCCAAGAAAAAGAGGTCATTTTCCATGCGCTTGGTCGCATCGAGATCGATGGGGACTTCTTGCGCAGATACTTGGACCGTAAAAACAGTCGTTAATAGGAGGATAAGGGGGGAGAACTTGTTCATGAGTTCGTATTTGATTCCCTACAAAGGTAGCGACCAAAGGTTATATTTGACGTGTGAGTAACGGCATGAAAGCACTGGCCGGTCAAACGGCCATCTACGGACTAAGCAGCATCTTGGGGCGGATGATCAACTTCCTGTTGGTCCCCCTGCAAACTGCGGTATTGACCCAAGCGGAATATGGGATCAACGTAGACTTCTATTCCCTCATCGCCTTTTTGATTGTGATCTGCACCTTCGGGATGGAGACGGCGTACTTCCGTTATTCCGAACAGGAGGGCTTTGAGGAGCCGAAGGTGTTCGGCGCGGCGGTGACCATGATTTTGATTGCCCTTGCGGGTATTTCCGCCTTTGCCTTCTTCGGACAAGGGCCGCTGCTCGAGGTGATGCGCTATGAAAAAACACCGCACTACCTGTTTTACTTGATTGCGATTTTAGGGTTGGATGCCCTCAGTGCGATCCCCTTTGCCCGGTTGCGCCGTGAGAATAAGGCGTGGCGATTCGCCGGAATAAAATTAGCCCTGATCTTATCTAATGTGGCCATCAACCTCTACATCTTCCTGCCGGCCTACTGGGAGCAGCATGGTTCTGCGGGGTGGTGGATGCACGATTTGCGCGGGGTGGATTATATTTTTATTGCCAATTTCTGGGCGTCTCTGCTCATGTTTGGGCTGCTCATTCCGACACTGTTTCCACTGAAGCTCAACCTCGACAAGAGGTATATCAAGACCCTTTTGGTCTTTGGTATTCCACTCCTTATCGGTGGACTGGCGGGTATTGCCAATGAGATGCTCGACCGCCAATTATTGAAGTATTTGCTGCCTGAAGAGAGTTGGGCCGAGGGAGTGGGCGTTTATGGTGCGGTGTACAAGATTTCCATCTTCTTGATTTTGTTTAATCAAGCTTTTCGATACGCGGCAGAGCCGTTTTTCTTCCGCAACGCCAAGACGGCCGAGGGACCCAAGCGCATGGCCAAGGTCATGGAAGGTTTTGCCTGGGTGATGAGCGTCGGCTTCGTGTTGATCATTGCAGGACTGGATTTTCTCAAGTTCTTCATTGACGAGAAATTCTGGGTGGGATTGTATTTAGTACCTATCCTGTTATTGGCCAATGTCATTCTGGGCATCAACACCAACCTCAACGTGTGGTATAAGGTCAGCGACAAGACGCGCTATGGGATCTATATCACTTTTGTTGGGCTTGCGGTGACGGTCGTAGGGAACCTCAGCTTGATCCCGTCCATGGGGATTTTGGGTGCAGCCATTACCACCTTGGTGGCCTACGCCGCCATGTTCTTCGCCAGCTTGTGGTGGGGGCAAAAGCACTATCCCGTGCCTTATAATTGGACCAAATTAAGCGCCTACGTCCTCGGCGCTACTACCACCGTTTTCCTCATTCATTACACCGGAATAGACTCAGTTGTTATTAAACTCAGCCTAGGCGTAGTGTATCTCCTGGTAATGTTCATGGTCGAACGCCGTGGGCTCTTTAACTTCGCACGATAGATGAACATCAAAGTACACTACAGCGGCAAGCACGCCTTGCCACAGTTTGAAACCACACAAAGCGCGGGCATGGACCTTCGTGCCAATATCGACGCACCTGTGGTCTTAGAACCTGGCGACCGCGCACTCATTCCCACGGGCATTAAAATGGCCTTACCGGACGGATACGAAGCGCAGATTCGTCCGCGTTCGGGGTTGGCGTACAAGCACGGCATTACCGTGTTGAATAGCCCGGGCACCATTGATGCTGATTACCGAGGCGATGTAGGCGTGCTGCTGATCAACCACGGACGGGAAGCGTTCACTGTGAAAGACGGCATGCGCGTGGCACAGATGGTCGTGGCACAATATTCGCAATTCGAGTGGGAATCTGTCGAAGATCTCGACGAGACTGCGCGTGGTGTGGGCGGCTTTGGCAGTACTGGAAAACAATAAACCCAAACTTTCTATGAAAATTATAGTTCCAATGGCAGGTAGAGGATCGCGACTACGTCCGCATACCTTGACTGTACCAAAACCCCTAATCCCCATTGCTGGAAAGCCAATTGTGCAACGATTGGTAGAAGATATCGTCAGCGTATGTGGCGATAAAAAGGTGGATGAAATTGCTTTTATCATTGGCGATTTTGGCGAGCAAGTAGAAGCTGATTTGAAGAAAGTTGCAGAGAATTTAGGTGCTAAGGGCAGCATCTACTACCAAGACAAACCACTAGGAACGGCACACGCTATTCACTGTGCTGCAAATAGCATGGACGATGAGATTGTCGTGGCCTTTGCAGATACATTATTCCGCGCAGATTTTACCCTAGATACGGACGCAGATTCGGTGATTTGGGTGAAGCAAGTGGAAGACCCTTCAGCCTATGGTGTGGTTCAATTCGCCGAGGACGGCAGAATCAACAATTTCGTAGAAAAGCCTAAAGAATTTGTCTCAGATTCGGCAATTATCGGGATTTATTACTTCAAGGACGGTCTGGGGTTGCGCAAAGAATTGGAATACATCTTAGATAATGATTTGCGTCCAAGCGGTGAGTACCAGCTCACTGATGCTCTGAGTGCGCTGATGAATCAAGGCAAGATCTTCAAGCCCGGAACTGTAAACGATTGGATGGACTGTGGAAACAAAGCCATTACTGTGGAGACCAACAGCAAAATGTTGGGCTACCTGGAGGGTAAGGCTGAGCTTCGCAGCGAGAACATCACCTTGGAAAATTCGACTATTATCGAGCCTTGCTACATCGGATCTAATGTGGTATTGAAGAATGCAACCGTCGGGCCAAACGTGAGCTTAGGTGACCATTGTGTCGTGGAAGACGCGACCATTGAGGGTTCGTTGATTCAGACAAATTCTACCATCACTAATATCAATCTAAAAGATAGTATGATAGGCAATCATGCCCATGTGGACGGAAGGTGGACTTCGTTATCTTTAGGAGATTACTCAAGAATGGACTAATGCATAATTGGCTGGTCGCTATCCTGGCGCTACTCTTTTCAGCAAACGTGTTTGCTCAGAGCCCTTCGCAAGAGGGGCTTTCTGCATTAAGTGATGCTTATTATCAAGCGGAGACTTATCGACTAACCGGACGTACTCTTTTAGCCATTGAAGCCTACGAAAAATTAGTCCAAAGTGAAGAGTATAGCGAAGCGGCTCATTACCAGCTGGCCAGATTACATTTTGAACAAGGATCAATATTTCCTGCCTTCCAATACGCGAGCAATGGAGCCGCATTGTACCCCAATAATGTTTGGATGCTTCGGCTGAAGGCGCAATGCGCCAAACAAATGGGCGAAGTATGGATTGCTGGAGAAACCTTCGAAGCCTTAGCAGATTTACAGCCGGGCCAGCCGGAATATCTGTTTGATGCATTCAGAGTCTATATACAAGGAAACTACGTCGATGAAGCGATACAAATTCTTTCCCGTGTCGCGAATGAATATGGGTTTACACCTGAACTTATCAGCGACCAAGTCAGCTTATACCTAGAGCAAAACGATGCTAAAGGCGCTGAAAAAGTATTGGTTAATGCAATCAAAAAGAATCCTGATACACCAGAATATTACGGTTTATTGAGCCAGTTCTACGACAGTAACGGCAGGGGCAAAAAGGCCATCAAGCTATTACAGAAAGCCGTGGAGCAGTTTCCTCTGAATGGAGCTTTACACATGGAATTAGCTCGCATTAGTCAAAATAATGGTAGGACCGCACAGGCTATGTACCATATGGAGCAGGGATTAGTTTTGGATGGCGTGCCTCTGGAAGACCTAATGCCGGTGGCTTTAAGTATTTACCAGAACAGGGGAAATCCCGAATTTGGAGCGCTTTATGAGCGTGTATTTCCAGTACTGGAAAAGAAGTACGAGGGCACTATGCCCTTTATCTTGTTTGAGGCGGAAATCTACCTTCAGGAGGAGCGCTACGAGGAGGCGATGGAGCGGTATGTGGAGGCCATAGAATTGGACCCTAAAAATTATGAGCTCTACCAAATCGCCTATGCTATTAGTTCAGAAACCGGAGATTGGAGAGGTGGATTGCTCATTCTAACCTTGATTGAACTCAACTTCCACGACCAGGGGGAAATCATGGATGCCCTGGCCTACGAATTCTACTCCATCAAGTCATGGGAGTCCTGTGCTAGGGTGGCTAATGAACGAGCTGCGCTCAGCTTAAATCCAGAATTAGCTGCAGACTTTTATGCGCTCGCAGGAACTGCTCTGTTCCAACTAGATTCCATCTCCTCTGGTTCCAAAGCTTATGAAAAAGCCTTGGAGTTGAATCGGAATGCTGCCAACCTCAACAACTATGCTTGGGACCTCGCGACCCATAATGCCAATTTAGAATATGCCCTCGCTTTGACCCAAGAATCGAATGACCTTCAAACCCTTGAGCCAACTTATTTAGATACTTGGGCATGGGTATTGTATAAAATGGGACGGTACGACGAAGCTCGGGAGAAAATTAAGGTAGCTTTGCATTTGCTGAGAACCACCCCCGATGCTGTGATGTATCGCCATGCTGCGGCCATTGAAGAAGCCGCTGGCAATAGCGCACAAGCAGAGGAGTACCGAAACAAAGCAAAGGCATTGAACGGCGCAGAATGATAAGGAGGAATAGGGCACATAGTTATTGGTTAAGACACGGCATCACCGTGTTTTCAGCGGTGCTTTTATTGGTCAGTTGTGGTAAGCCCATTACTCCTGAAAACCCCATCAAACGCGAAAAAATCAACGATGGGGTCAGTAAAAAAATTCTGTTAGAAGATAATTTTGCTTGGGTTCAGAGCTTCGCTCGCATTACAGCTCAAACACCAGATGGCGAGCAACGATTCAAAGTTCAAATTCGCTCTAAACAAGATAGTATTCTATGGACTGCTATTAGCGATGATATGATAGGCCTCCGTGTTGGGAAATGTATCGTCATTAAAGATAGTGCAGCATTTACCTCTACACTGCTAGGTCTAGACTGGACGGGGTCTGCAAGTGATCTAGCTGGAGTGACAGGTATTGAAGTTCCATTTCAGTATTTGAACAGGATCATGAGGGGGCAGCTCATAGGTTGGGATGAGGTATTACGTTACAGGTTCAATGCAGATAGAGACCTTTGGATGAGTGAATATGAATTGAGCTCCAAGCGAAATGTAAGAGTAGCGCTAGACCGAGATCTTTATCTTTCGGAAATTATCATTCAGGATCCAGCTGAGATTGCTCAGATAAAGTATTTCGAATATGATGAGCGTACTCGGTACCCAAAAAAAATTGAATTAACCCTAGTCTCTAGACCGGAATACAAGGTTGTCATTGATATCTCGGATATCCGCACAGAAGGACCATATAATACTCCTTTTAGTTTCTAATGCGTCGCCTACTTCACATACTTATTTGCTTGTGTCTTTCTTTTTCTGCATTTAGTCAGTCCAAGAAAGAATTACAACGACAGCGAACCCTATTACAGGACCAAATTGATCTAGCCAATACGATTTTAGCGAATACTAAAAGCTCGAAGGAAGCAAGCTTAAGTGAGTTAGAAACCTTAAATGAAAAAATTTCTACGCGAGAGAAACTTATTTCTACAATGGGGCGTCAAATCAGAGGGATTGACAAAAGCATTGAGGTAAAAGAAAAAGAAATCGAAGAGTTAACTGCTAGAGTAGATAGTCTTAAGGAGGATTATGGTGAGCTCATTCGTTTGGCTCAACAACAACAAGAGCCAACAGACCAAATATTATTCATTTTAAGCTCCAGCAGTTTTTCTCAAGCCGCTAAACGCCTTCAATACTTTAGGGACATGGCAGGATATAGAGCCCAACAAGTAGCAAGAATTTCTGAAGTCCAAGAAGAATTAGCGAAAGAAAAAGAAGTACTTATTCAACAGAAGGCTGAAAAAGAAGCTGTGAAGCAAGCTCAACAAGGAGAAAAACTAGCCCTTCAAGCTGATGCCAATGAACAAGAAAGTGCTGTTGAGGTCCTAAAAACAAAAGAGTCTGAACTCACAAATGACATCAAGAAAAAGCAACGTGAAGTTCAGCAGCTTGAACAGCAAATAAAACGAATCATCGCGGAAGAAATGCGTAAAGCCAAGGAGCGTGCGGAGCGTATTAAATTGGAGGAAGAGGCCAAAGAGCTAGGCTTGGTTTCTGGGAAGGACTTTGGTTCAAGAATGTCAAATACCGCTCTCAAAGCACTGATTGACCGTACGCGTGAAGAAAAAGGAATGAATGAACGCGAAGATGGTCCTTCCTTTGCCATGACCCCTGAAGCCATAGCATTAACAAATAACTTTGCCGCAAACAAAAGTGCCTTGCCTTGGCCTGTTGAGCGAGGTCTAATCACCGGTAAGTTTGGAAAACATGAACACCCTGTGGTAAAAGGTGTCATTGTCGACAACCCGCATATCGAAATAAGTACTGACGATGGGGCAGCGGTTCGTGCTGTTTTTGAGGGTGAAGTAAGTTCAGTGGTTCCTATTCCGGGGGCAAATGTCATGGTACTCATTCGTCATGGAAACTATTTCACCGTTTACAGTAACCTCATCAATGTAAAAGTACGAGCGGGTGATAAAGTAAGTTTGAAACAAACCATTGGGCAGGCGTTCACAGATGAAAGTGGTAAAACTATGGTCCAGTTCGGTCTTTGGAAAGATGCCGATATACAGGACCCTCAACTTTGGCTCGCTAAATAACAACTCCATGAAGCACATTTACTACCTCAGCACCTGTGATACTTGCAAACGCATCCTTGCCCAGTGGAATACGGATGGTTGCACTCTCCAGGACATTAAAACTGAACCTATGACCGCGGCCCAAGTAGACCAAATGATCGCGCTCGCAGGTTCTTCAGAAGCTCTCTTCTCTAAGCGCGCCCGCAAGTACAAGGAGCTCGGATTGAAGAACAAAAACCTGAGCGAGGCCGATATCCGCCAACTGATCATCAACGAATACACCTTCCTCAAGCGCCCGGTGTTGGTCCTCGACAACCAAATTTTTATCGGGAATAGCAAAAAGGTCGTTGATGCGGCCGCTACAGCCCTTACATAATGAATATGCCCTCTCGTCAAGCCATACTCACTGCACATCTTGTACTGTTGGGAGTAGCTTTGATCTATGGGGCCTCCTTCCTCATTGCTAAAAATGCTATGCAGGCGGCGGTACCGCCACGGGCGTTTATCCAATTCCGTGTTACAGGAGCCGCCCTCCTTTTCTGGACACTCCTACCCTGGTCTGGATCCACATGCATTCACCACCTGCCCAAAGCCGATATCCTCAGGTTGGTCCTCTGTGCCGCCTTTGGGGTCACTACCAACCAATTATTTTTCTTCGAAGGCCTCGCCATCACCACACCCGTCAATGCCTCCATCATGATGGTAAGTGGTCCCATTGCGGTTCTAGTCGTAGGCGCAATCTTGATTAAGGAACGCATCACCCCACCCAAGGTCGCGGGTATTGCCCTGGGGGCGTTGGGGGCGCTTTGGTTGATTTTATCAGGGGCTAATTGGCAAATCAGCGGCCTCTTCCAAAGCGATGTAGCCAAAGGCAATCTTTTTGTATTGATTAATGCCACGAGCTATGCAGTCTATTTAGTCATCGTGAAACCCCTCATGTCGAAATACAATGCCCTCTTCGTCATTCGCTGGGTCTTCACCTTCGGTATATTTCTCGTCCTGCCCTTCGGTGCCCCCCAAATCCCCGAAATACCTTGGGAACTTTGGGACCAAGGTATCATCACCTCAGTGGCTTATGTCGTCTTAGGAACGACCTTTTTGACTTACCTCGGAAACATCATTGCCTTGAAAACCTTACACCCTGCTACTGTAGGCGCATATATCTATCTACAACCCTTGATTGCGAGTATACTCAGTTTGATTTTCGCTGATGAACCTTGGTCGTTCAATATGTTGGGTGGGGCCTTGTGCATCTTCGCTGGGGTCTATTTCGTAAGTTTCTACGGGCGCTCCTTCAAAGCCTAGGGATGCCTTTGTTTTCCTACCTTAGCAAAAATTTACTCCCATGATTCAAAGCATGACAGGCTTTGGCAAAGCCGTAGGCCAAGTAGCCGGAAAAAAGATCACCGTGGAAATCCGCGGTCTCAACAGCAAAGGCCTTGATTTGAACGCACGTGTGGCGCCTATCTTCCGTGAAAAGGAATTAGATATCCGCAAACGCGTGGGAGAAAAAGTATTGCGCGGCAAGATTGATATCAACATCTACGCCGAGGTGACGGGCATCGAAAGTGCCGCCGCCATTAACATGGATTTGGCGAAATCCTACCTTGAGCAATTGACCACATTGGAACGCGAGGTGGGCATCAAGGGAGACTTGATCGCCGCCGTCATGCGCATGCCGGACGTACTGGGCAGCGCAAAATCTGAACTCACCCAAGAGGAATGGAGCTTTTTGCAGGGCTTACTAGATGAGGCATTGGACCAATTCTCTGAGTTCCGCACCCAAGAAGGCGCCTCCATCGCCAAAGACTTCAACGCAAGATTAGATGCCATCGAAGCCGCATTAACCGGCATCGCCCCACACGAACAAGCGCGTTTGGAAGCCGTTCGCGAGAAACTCCTCAAAGGATTAGAAGGCATGGAGGTCGACCACAATCGCTACGAGCAAGAAGTCATCTTCTACATTGAAAAACTCGATGTGAACGAAGAAAAAGTTCGCTTGACCAATCACCTCAAGTATTTCCGCGAAACCATGAACGTTCCTGCAAGCGGGAAAAAACTTGGCTTCATCGCCCAGGAAATGGGACGTGAAATCAACACACTCGGCTCCAAAAGCAACTATGCGCCCATGCAACAGTTCGTCGTGGAAATGAAAGACGAGTTAGAAAAGATCAAAGAGCAGGTGGGGAATACGCTCTAAGGACTACCCTATTATATCACGTTTTAAATAACGGGTATAGCCTATCCATACCATCAATGCGGTTACAACTGCAATTACCCCGCAAGCCAAAAGGTTAGCCTCCAAAGCACCCTTATCTAGCGTCAGAGGTAAATAATGATACGGACTTAGATAGGCCAACCAATCCACCGCATCCGAAGCACTGGCAATGGCGTTTAGGAAATAGCTGCCGAAGAT
>JAKMGS010000045.1 GCA_022424815.1 Schleiferiaceae bacterium
TTGGCAATAGAACGCCGACCCACTACACCACATTATCCATAAAATGATAAGACTTTGTTAAACAAAAAACCCCCTGAGTCATTCAGGGGGTTCTTATCATCTTTCACTGTTTTTTTTAATTACCTGCCTTCCATTGCACGAGCCTCACGCATAGGATTAGTACGACCGTTACGATCCCAACGACTTGTGGCTCCGCGAGAATACACATCGAACTTATTAGGCTCTTGTAGAGCTGGCCAATAGTTGTCTGAACGATCCGTATCTGCCATTTCCAAGAATGGATCTAGCGTGATTTGAACGACCGGCTGTGTGAAGTTGAACCATTTGGTAAACTCGACTTCATTTTTCAGCCATACCTCAGCTGGAATGCGAACAACATCTTCTTGCCCATCCTCCAATGTGAATCGCAACACCAATGGCATGATCAAACCTCCTTGATTTTCGAACGTAAGACCATAGAAGTGGTGACCGGCATCCAATAGTGCCGCTTCTTCGGCGGACAATCCGTCGCGGTAGCGCTGATAGGCCTCGCGGTCTGCTTCGCTTACTGCATATGGATTGTATGAGTTGTAAAAATCACGCGTTTCTGGAACTTCGTCCACCATGGTACGAATGACGCTATTGCGAGGTTTACCTATATGGGCATCTGCCTCTTCTGCCTTTTCTTCTTGGAAAGGCTTTTCAATATCTGGGTTCTGCGTAGACATCTGGTACCACTGTACATCCTTCAAGGCGATGTCCACGTGGTCAGTGGTATAGAACCACCCGCGCCAGAACCAATCCAAATCTACACCGGACGCATCCTCCATAGTACGGAAAAAATCTGCCGGAGACGGGTGTTTGAATGCCCAGCGACGGCTGTACTCCTTGAATGCGTAGTCGAACAGTTCACGACCCATAACGGTTTCGCGCAGAATATTCAATGCAGTGGCTGGCTTGCCGTAGGCGTTATTACCAAACTGAAGTACACTTTCAGAATTTGTCATAATAGGGACCATCTCCTCCTTTGGACCACTCATATAAGGCACAATCTTGTGTGCCGGTCCACGACGTGATGGGTATTCGTGATCCCACTCTTGCTCTGTCAAGTACTGTACAAAGGTGTTCAATCCTTCGTCCATCCAAGTCCACTGGCGCTCGTCGGAATTTATAATCATAGGGAAGAAGTTGTGACCTACTTCATGAATGATTACCCCAATCATACCGTATTTCGTGCCTTCGCTGTAGGTGCCATCAGCCTCTGGACGACCACCGTTGAAACAAATCATCGGGTATTCCATACCGATCCACTTCGTGTGAACCGAGATGGCTTTTTCGTAGGGGTAATCCACGGTGAACTTACTATATACTTTCAGGGTGTGTGCCACTACTCGCGTAGAGTACTGCTCCCACAATGGGTTACCTTCTTTCGGGTAATAGCTCATCGCCATCGTGGTTTTACCGTTAATATCAACGGCCTGTGCATCCCAAATGAACTTGCGCGACGTGGCAAAAGCGAAATCGCGCACATTTTCGGCTTCAAAAACCCAAGTCTTAGTACTTTTTGCTTTGTTCTGCTCCGCTTCAATGGCTTCGTCTTGCGTCACGATGATCACAGGATCGTCAAAGCTCTTCTCCGCCTTGGCCAAACGGGCACGCTGTGTAGAGGTCAGCACGCGTGAAGCGTTCGTCAACGTACCGGTAGACGCTACTACGTGATCTGTCGGCACGGTGATGCTTACCTTATAATCACCAAAAGGCAGGGTAAACTCCCCTTGTCCTATGAACTGCTTGTTTTGCCATCCTTCCACGTCATTGTACACGGCCATGCGAGGGAAGAACTGAGCAATGGTGTAGAGGTAGTTGTCGTCCTCTTCAAAATATTCGTAACCCGAACGGCCGCCAATATCCATACGGTCGTTGATATTGAACCACCACTTAATCTTGAAGCTAAACGACTGGCCCTTGCGCAATGGCGAAGGCAGGTCCACACGCATCATGGTGTTGTTGATGGTGTAGCGCAAGTTGCTTCCTGAAGTAGTTTGAACGTAATCTAGTTTGAATCCACCGTCGAAATCATAGAACTGGTTGTTCTTTAACTGATTGAACGCCGTCTGTGGCGTTCCAGTACGATTATTGAAAATGCCACCCGTTTTAATTTGTTGCGTCATGCTATTTTGGGCGCGCATGTTTTGGTCTAATTGGACCCACAAATAGCGAAGCTCATCCGGACTATTATTGGTGTAGGTAATGGTCTCCTCACCGTAAATACGCTGCGTTTCATCGTCCAATGTGATAGACATATTGTAATCCGCCTGCTGCTGATAATATTCATGACCCGGCGCACCTGAAGCGGTACGATAGACGTTTGGAGTAGGAAGCTCCTGGCCCAATTGTCTGAATTTCGAAGTGTTTACATTTTGTGCCGAGAGGCCAAGGGTGGCTAAGGCAACGAGCGATACTAAAATGCGCTTCATATTGAGAGGTTTTATGTACAAGTTAGAGGGACAATCGGTCCAAAATCATTTGAATGCTCAAGGTTAAAATCACCCCGCTAAGCATCCACTTCATGGCTTTGGGATTGCGCCAAATTTTTTCGACTGCCCAATATACAAAAAGCAAGGCCAGAACCACGAAAATTTGACCCGCCTCAATTCCCAAATTAAATGGAATCCACGCCCACCAAAAAGAATCGCTTTGGGCAATGAATGAGTAGTAGGAGCCAAATCCCAATCCGTGAATCAATCCAAATATTCCCGAGAGCCACATGGCTCCTTGCACCACCTTGAATCCATTGATCAGGTGGTAGCCCACAGTCATCACGATGGTCACGGCAATGCCCAGCTCCACCCATTCACTCGGCGGCCTAACCACTTCTGTGGCAGCCAAGGCCAGGCTGAGACTGTGCCCTACGGTAAATGCGGTAATCCACTTCAGGGTGGGCTTCCATTGCCCGAAGCTCAACGGAAGCGTCAAGGCCAACAAGAACAACATATGGTCGTATCCTTCTAGATCCGTAATGTGGCGAATGCCTAGGTTGAAGTAGAACATTTAAAAATTAAAGTTTAAGCGGTAATCATTGCTTTCGCGGCAACTATTGGTCTGTTTGCGGCCGTCGTAATGAAAAATCACAATGTTTTCTTGGGAAGGATAAATATCTGCTAGCAGGGTATGTTTTATGGACCAATTCCCACTCAACTCTTCCAATTCCTTATCTCCGTACTCCGCCGTAAATAACAAATACACTTCATCCGGACCTCTTGAGGTGCCGAAATACTCCACGGCCATCTCTTCTCCATTCAATTTCAATTGGATGTGCTGCTCAAAATATTGACCGTGTAAAGCTGCTCTTTGGTTGGAGTCCAATTGTGCATAGCGCATCACTTTTTCCTGCAACAGCGCATTCATTGCACGCTCCCAATCGTCGGGAAAGGTTTTCACCACCCCCGTAATTTTTCCTTTTTCTATATCCACATGGAAATCCGTGACGCTCACATAGAACTCATGCCGTACCTTAGTGTGCACAGTCGGGCCTTGGGCCACAGCCCCTGCCCACCAAAACCAAATGACGAGTAAAAATTTCATGCCCGTGAAAATACGCCAATTTTCGACCCAAGCCCTGTCCATCGCACTGCTATTTGCCGGCCTTGCCGCAACGGCCCAAGCCGTAAAAATCCACGAAGGTCCCGCCTTTAAAACGGGCATTTGCGAGCCCTCGATTGCCGTGGACCCCACCAATCCTTTAAACATTTATGCGGGTAGCGTCCTCAATAACTTTTACCAAAGCACCGACGGCGGAACGACTTGGACCACCGAAGCCCTAACCTCTCCCTACGGCGTTTGGGGCGACCCTGTACTCCATGCAGATCGTTCAGGCCGCGTGTATTTCTTTCACCTCAGCGACCCTGAAGGCACGAATTGGCGCAGCGACCAAATCCTCGACCGTATGGTTTGTCAAACCAAGGACGGACCAGATGGGACCTTCAACGACGGAAGCTTCACCGCTATCAACGGCAAGAAACACGACAAAGAATGGGTAGCCGAACACCCCACCAAAGGCACCATTGGGTTGAGCTGGACCCAATTCGATTCTTACGGCACCGACAACCCGGATTGCAAAAGCACCATTCTATTCTCTCAGAGCTATGACCAAGGCGAATCCTGGAGCATACCTGTGATTATTACCGACAAAGCGGGGGATTGTATCGATGATGATGGCACGGCAGAAGGTGCTGTTCCTGCCTATGGTATCAAAAACGCTATGTACGTAGGTTGGGCACTGCGCGATTCACTCTATGTGAGCAGAAGTCTCGACGGAAAACACTGGCAAGATGTCCTCGTCAGTACCCAATTTGCCGGGTGGTCCCAGAGCTATGAAGGCTTCTCACGATGCAACGGCATGCCCATTACTGTCGTAGACCACTGCCCTTCAAGCCCATATTACGGACGAATTTACCTCTGCTGGGGCGATCAAGATTACTCCATGGGCGGCGAGGTGTATTTCTCGTTTAGCGACGATGCTGGGGCCAATTGGTCCCCAAAACAATCCATCAGCCCTGAAGGAGGCCAAAGCGACCAATTCCTTCCCTGGCTCACCGTCGACCCCACCACCGGCTACCTCTATGCCGTGTATTACGACCGCAGAGGTCTTGAAGATGCCGCCACAAACACCTACCTCGCCATATCCTACGACGGCGGAGCTACTTGGACCGAGCAACAAATCAACGACGCCCCGTTCACCCCAAATGATGCCGTCTTCATGGGCGACTACAACCACATCTCTGCCTACGACGGCGTGGTTCGCCCTATTTGGACCGAGCTAAGCCAAGGCAAGAAAAGCGTATGGACCTACCTATTCAACGAAGCGAAATAACTATGAATCTACTGATCGTCAGCACTTCCACTGTATACGGCAAACCCTACCTGAGCTACCTCGAAACGGAGTGCAAAGATTTCTTTTCTTTCGCCAAGAAAATCCTATTCATCCCCTTTGCACGACCCGGCGGCATGACCCACGACGCCTATACCGCCCGAGCCAGAGAAGTCTTTGAAGCCTGGGGGTTTGAGATGCGTGGGGCACACGAATTTGAGACCGCAGAGGAAGGAACGAATTGGGCCGATGGTTTTTTCACCGGCGGCGGGAACACCTTTGTCCTCTGTGATACCATTCGCAACACCGGTTATTTCCATACCATCGATGCCGCCGTACGCGCCGGCAAACCCTATATGGGCACCTCAGCCGGATGCAACCTGACCGGCATCAGCATTTGCACCACCAACGACATGCCAATCATTTACCCACCGAGCTTCGATGCCTTCGGCTGGGTCCCCTTCAACATCAACCCGCATTACCACGACCCCGTTGAAGGCAGCACACACATGGGAGAAACCCGCGAAACGCGCATTAAAGAGTACCATCACTTCAACGACGAACCCGTCATTGGCTTGCGCGAAGGGTCTTGGATCCGAGTGCACGGCGAGCACATGGAACTTAAGGGCGAGCACACGGCGCGTGTATTTTTGAAAAATAAAGCCCCACAAGAATTGTTAATTATGGATTTTTAATGATAGTGGCGGAGTAATAAAAATCCTTAACTTTCCAAAGAACTGAACCTCACCTTGATACGGGTGAACATTAACTTAAATTTCATTGCGACAATGAGAAACTCTTTATTGATTTTGGCATTTTCAAGTGCCTTTATAACCGCCAACGCTCAAAGCGATTGGGCATTCCATGTAAGTGCCGAAGAAACCATCACAAATGGTGACTCAAAAAGTACACTCAATTTTTTATCCTTTTCACACCTCGCTGCGAACTCAGGTATGAGAGCGGGATTTTACTACACAAAGGACAATTCACTCGCAGCAGAAGTCACACTAGGCGTAGTGGGTACTTCAAGAACTGACGAGTGGTTTACCAAAATAGTCCCAATTGAAATTGTCGGACATTACAATATCGTACCACTTATAAATAATAGCTCGCCGTATAAATTTAACGCTGATCTAGGGATTGGCTCTGGGTTAGTTCGTGCGCACAGCGATACGTACAATGCAAACGGGCGATTCGGATGGAGCGAACATCTAAGTGCAGGAGCTTCATTAGATATTCCGGTTAAAGATCTGGCTATTGTAAGCTTTGGTCTACGGAATACCTGGTTCATTGACGATTATATTGATGCAACTCCAGTAGATGGCACAGGTAATGATCAAATGCTTCGTTTCTTCACTGCTACTCGCGTGAACTTGGGGCCAAGTGCAAAATTCAAATCTGAACTTGCTGAAGCCAAGAGTATGGCGAATAGCCTGAGCAATGATTTAACTCAGGCAAAAGCCGATGCTCAAGCAGCCTCAGAGCAAGCCGAAGCAAAACAGGCGACGCAAAAGGCAGAGATTGATCGAGTAACAGCTGAATTGGCTACAGCGAACAAGCAAACTTATATCCTTCAAAGTGTTCATTTTGAGAAAAACCAAAGTGTCATACGTCCACAAGATATTCCTGAGTTGATGTCGTTGATAAACATTTTGAACTCAAACACTAACTTGAGTGCAATTATTGTTGGACATACGGATAAATCGGGGCCTCAAGAATTTAATCAGAAACTATCCTTACAGAGAGCAGAAGCCGTGAAATCGTGGTTAGTAGAGAAAGGAGTTTCAAGTGAAAGATTAGAAACAAAAGGAGAAAGCTACAGCAATCCTATGTTGCCTAATTCCGACGAGGATGCGCGTGCTGTGAATCGCAGAACAGAAATAATTCTGAACTAAACTATTGTTAGAACCTATTACTAAAAGACCTGATGTGTTCAGGTCTTTTTTTACCTTTTTAGTATAATTATCAAATCATACCTAATGAAAAAGCTTTTTCTCTCCATTGTCATGTTTGGATGCCTACTCGCCGCGCAGGCACAGGGTACATGGTCACCCTACGCCTCGGTTGAAGAAAATGTACATTATACCGATATAGATGCCGCCTTTAATTATCCAAATCTTCAGTTAATGGCTGCAAACTCAGGAATTCGACTAGGTGGTTATTATACGCATGACGATCAATTATCTGGTGAAATCACCTTAGGAGTAACAGGAATTGGAACTCCGGGTACATTCTCAAGAAAAATTGTTCCCATGGAATTCATCGCTCACTACAACATGATTTCACCCAAAGAAGGTGCATTTATTTCGAAATTTAATTTAAGTGCAGGGGTTGGATCTGGTTTAGCAGAATCCTCTAATGGTCGATTTGGATTTTCAGAACATACGGTACTAGGTGCTAATATGGAAATGAAAGACTTATTACCTTTTGGAACATTAATAATGGGAACTCGCTACACTATGTTCGTCGACGACTACATTGACGGCACTAGTGTGGATGGTTCTACTAATGATGCAGTTCTACGTTTTTATACGGCCGTTAGGCTAGATGGAATTCCGAAAAAAGCGCGTGAAGCTATGGCAGAAGCAGAGGCTAAAGCAGCTAAGTTTCAGGCGGATGCTAAAGCATCCGAGGAAAAGAATGAGACCCTCAAGAAGAAAATGGATGCCGCAGCTAAAGCACATGACGAAGAAGTAGCACAACTCACTGATGCCCTCTCTGCATGTAAAGACTCTCTGAATAATGAAAATGATACTGAGCAAGTCGTTAATTCCAGTAATTTAAAAGGCTATTATGTAATTATTGGTTCTTTACCATCAGAAGAACTAGCCCTAAAGCACATGTCGCGTCTAGGTCTAAGTGACCTTCAAATCATTCATATGAAAGATTTAAATACCTATCGAGTGGTTTACAGCAAGCACGATAACAAAACTGATGCGGTAAACTCACGACGCAAAGCAAGGTCAATTCGAAGAGATGCCTGGATTGCTGTCTATTAACATTGAAAAAACACTTCTAAACCCGCCTCCAATGGCGGGTTTTTTTTGCCCTAATAAACCGTAAATTTGTGGCCACAACACACGCTATGAAGAAGACAGCACTGATAGTCCTCGACGGATGGGGACGCGCCGACAACCCTGAGGTCAGCGCCATCGACAAGGCCCATACTCCTTTTGTGGATAGCCTGTATAAAAACTACCCGCAAACCTGGATCAAAACCAGCGGCCTCGACGTGGGTCTTCCCGAAGGACAAATGGGTAATTCCGAAGTGGGTCATATGAACCTCGGTGCGGGTCGCGTAGTCTACCAAGATTTGGTAAAAATCAATTTGGCCGCCGAGAATGGAGATTTCGCAGAAGATGCGACACTTCAAGAAGCGCTTGCCTATGCCAAAGTCAATAATAGCAAGATTCATTTGCTTGGCCTGGTCAGTGACGGCGGTGTTCATGCCCACCTAAACCACGCCAAGGCCTTGTGTAGTTGGTTGTTTGCCGAAGCCTTCGAGAACGTTTATGTCCATGCTTTCACTGATGGGCGTGATTGCGACCCACAAAGCGGTTTGGGATTCTTAACAGATTTGACCGACCACATGGCCCAAACTACTGGGACCTTGGCCACTTTTGTCGGACGTTATTACGCAATGGACCGCGACCAACGCTGGGAGCGCGTCGCAAAGGCCTACCATTGTACGGTCAACAGCGAAGGTGCTACAACATTAGATCCACTAGCCGCCATTCAAGCCAGTTACGATGCCGGCATTACGGACGAATTCATGGAACCACACGTTTGTGTGAACCACCTAGGACAGCCTGTAGCTAAGATTGAAGCTAATGATGTGGTTATCATGTTCAATTTCCGTACCGACCGAGGCCGTGAAATCACCCAGGCCTTGAGCCAACAGGATTTCCACGAGCAGAATATGCACGCCCTTCCCTTGCACTATGTGACCATGACCAGTTACGACGAGACATTTAAAAATGTGAACGTCGTCTTCCGCAAGGATAATTTGGTCAATACCATTGGAGAAGTCCTTGAAGCGGCAGGAAAGACACAGATTCGTATTGCGGAAACCGAGAAATACCCACACGTTACATTCTTCTTCTCTGGCGGACGTGAAAAACCATTCGAAGGCGAAAGTAGATTGCTTTGCCCTTCCCCTAAAGTAGCCACCTACGACTTACAGCCTGAAATGAGCGCAGGAGATATCCGCAATGCCATTGTTCCAAAATTACAAGAAGGCACGACGGATTTCATCTGTTTGAACTTCGCGAACCCCGATATGGTAGGCCATACGGGAGTAATGGAAGCCGCAATAAAAGCTTGTGAAACCGTCGATTCTTGCCTACAATCTGTGGTTGAAGCTGGTTTAGGGTCCGATTATCAATTCATCATCTTGGCAGACCACGGAAACGCCGATTGTATGGTCAACGAGGACGGCTCGCCAAACACCGCTCACACAACCACCGTAGTCCCTTGCTTCTTGGTCGGCAGCAGTGCCGAAGAATTTACCTTGATTGAAGGACGTTTGGGCGATATTGCACCTACATTATTAGCCTTGATGGGCGTTGCCCAGCCAGAGGAAATGACCGGGTTGAACTTATTGAATCCTAAAGGATGATCAAATACAAAAGTGCGGAAGAAATTGAATTGATGCGTGAAAGTGCACAATTGGTCAGTAAGACCTTAGGAATGCTTGCGCCCCTTTTGGTCCCAGGAGCCATTCCGCTGGAGCTAGATAAGAAGGCAGAGGAATTCATTCGCGATCACGGCGGCATCCCAGGATTCTTGGGCATGTACGGCTTCCCAAACACCCTTTGTATGTCTCCGAATGCCCAAGTCGTTCACGGGATCCCAGGCAAAAGTCCGCTTCAAGAAGGTGATATCATGTCTGTGGACTGTGGGGTATTGATGAACGGATTCTATGGAGACCACGCATACACCTTCCCTATAGGTGAAGTAGATGCGGCTACAGCGCGCTTACTAGAGGACACTAAGGCCTCATTATACGCAGGTATTCGCGAGGTGAAAGCAGGCAATCGCGTCGGTGATATTGGCGCAGCCGTTCAAGAATATACCGAAAGCAGAGGCTACGGGGTAGTTCGCGAACTCGTGGGCCATGGCCTGGGGAAGCAAATGCACGAAGAACCACAAGTCCCCAATTACGGCAAACGCGGTCGCGGCAAGAAAATTCAAGAAGGTTTGGTCATCGCCATCGAGCCCATGATCAACCTGGGTACCCAGCGTATTAAACAACTTCCGGACGGATGGACCATCCTTACCGCAGATGGAAAAAATAGCGCGCACTTCGAACACGATGTCGCTGTGGTGAATGGCCAACCTGAAATCCTCAGTACCTTCCAGTACATTTATGATGCCCTAGGCATGGAACCTGCGGAATACGAAAAACTATGATCTCACGCATAATGAAATGGGCCTTAGCAAAGGTACCTCGTCCCCTACTGATCAGACTGAGTTATTTGGTCCAATGGGTGGCACCGGTCATCTTTAAGGGCAAGAAATTCGTAGACCCCATTGACGGGCGTGGATATAGCCGCTTCTTTCCCTATGGATATGGCAATAACCAACGTGAAAACGCTCTTTGTCCAGGCACCAACAGCCTCGAGCGTCACCGTTTGCTATGGCTGTACCTCAAAGACTATACGGACTTTTTAACGCGTCCACAAAAACTCTTGCACATTGCCCCTGAACAATGTTTTTATGGTCGATTCCGCAAGATGAAACACCTCGATTACACCACCGCGGATCTATTCTCACCCCTGGCAGATCTTCGCTTTGACGTTCAAAACATTCCCATCGAGGACAACACCTTTGATACCATCTTCTGTAATCACGTTTTAGAACACGTGGACAGTGACCACCAAGCGATGGTAGAACTTCACCGAATCCTTAAACCAGGAGGCTTAGCCATCATGCAAGTGCCACTGGATCCGGATTATGAAAAAACGGATGAAGACATCACCATCAAGGATCCCGCAGAACGCGAGCGCAGGTTCCGTCAATACGACCACGTTCGCCTCTATGGCCAAGATTACCCAGATCGTCTAAAAGCCGCGGGATTCAAGGTTACTGTCTTTGATGCACAAAAGGAGCTGCCTAGCGGCTTCTTCGAGAAGTACGCTTTGCCTAAGCGTGAGATGCTCTACGTCTGTACGAAGTAGCGATTTTAAGAGCGATGGGCAGCCTGCGAGTAGTCGTGGGACAGCGAGCGTGCTGCGAGTCCGTGAGCGGTGAGCAGCCAACTTCGGTATCGAATCTTAATTTTAAAGCATAAAAAAACCCGCGCTCACGCGCGGGTTTTTCTTTACTATCCTACCGGGAGGTTATTTCAACCAGCCAGCAATCATATTTTGCATTTTCTCCTCTTCTTCCTGAGCCAATACTGGATCCACTAGGATACGGCCACTGTGCTCATCGATCATGATTTTCTTGCGTTGTGCAAGCTCCATCTGACGTTGTGGAGGAATAACGAAGAACGAACCGGCAGAAGCACCACGCTCTACACTCACTACCGCCAACTTGTTCTTAGTAGCGCTGCGAATACGATCGTAGGCCGCAACCAATCTATCTTCAATAGTAGCTTTAGTTTCATCGCTCTTAGCCAACAACAGATCTTCTTCCTTCTGCGTCTCAGCCATGATGCTGTCCAACTCTGCAACTTTATGCTTCAAGTGATCCTTGCGCTCAGCCAATTTTTCTTCGCTAGCACCATTCACTTCTTTCTTGCTTTCAATTTTCGCGCTGTATTCTTTGATGCGCTTGTCGGCCAATTCGATTTCCAATTCTTGATACTCGATTTCCTTAGCAATAGCTTCGAACTCACGGTTGTTACGCACTTGCTCTTGATCTTTCGTGTACTTGGCAATCTTTTCAGCACATGCGGCTTTCAAGTTTTGCTTCTCGTTGATATCGTTCTCAAGATCAGCAATCTCGTTGTTCACCTTTTCAATGCGAGTTTCAAAACCAGCCACTTCGTTTTCCAAATCTTCTACCTCCAATGGAAGTTCACCACGCAATGCGCGAATCTCGTCGATACGACGGTCGATGATTTGCAAATCGTAAAGAGCTCTTAGCTTATCTTCTACGCTTAATTCTTTCGCCTTCTTAGCCATACTAATAGTACTGTATAGGATTTGTGTTGACCTCAGTTTTGAGAACCGCAAATTTAGGGAAATTTTTCTCAATGAAATCAGCAATTAAGTCGATTGTAAATTGCTCACTTTCAAAATGTCCGACATCGAAGATGCTGATTTTCCCATCGGCATCGAAGAACTGGTGGTATTTGTAATCCGCAGTGATGAAAACATCCGCTCCAGAGGCCATCGCAGCCCCCAATAAAAAGTGGCCAGAACCGCCACACACCGCCACTTTCTTTACTACCTCACCCGCAGGTGCGGTATAGCGAATGGTTGTGCCAAAAACAGCCTTGACTTTCTTCAAAAACTCTTCAAAGCCAATTTCCTCCGGTAATTCACCCACCGCTCCAGCACCAAAATGCGTAGCCGTATTGCCGACTGCAAGCCACTGATAGGCCATTTCCTCGTAAGGATGGGCAGATCTCGCCGCGCGCTCCACAGCAGAAGCCGCAAAGGCAGGAACGATAAACTCCAATTTGGCTTCATGTACAAATTCACGCTCACCCACTTCTCCAATGACCGGTTGAGTACCTGCCGTGCCTTTAAACGACCCTGTACCATCCGTACGGAAACTACATTCCTCGTACGCGCTAACTTTACCGCCGCCAGCCTCAAAAATGACTTGCTCTAAGGCCTCAACATGTTCTGTTGGCACATATACCTCAAACTTCTTCAAGGCACCTTTCATAGGACTTAGGATCGCATGGTTGCTGACCCCCAACACCTCCATCACTTTGGCATTCACGCCCCAAAGGACATTGTCCAAATTCGTGTGGATGGCATAAATGGCCACATCGTGCTTAATTGCTTTCATCACCACTCGCTCGATATAGGAGCGCCCGTTGAAACGCTTCAGACC
>JAKMGS010000131.1 GCA_022424815.1 Schleiferiaceae bacterium
GAACAGCAATGGCTTCAAAACGGGTTGTCGCTGGGAGGTTGGCGATGGTGTCCTGGAATACGGCATTTTGGTCGAAGGCCGCAAAACCATTGGTCATAAAGCCAGAGTTGATGGTCGTGAATCCCACGCCCAAATGGAACATCTCACGAAGTTCGTAGTAGGTCATGAGCCCCATCCGTTGTCCGTAGATACCACCTGCATCTTCTGAAGTCAATGCATAGATTTCGTTACCATCTTGAATGGGCTCGTATAATGCCAATCTTCGAGAAGCGTATTCTGGGGCATACAACAATTGGAACGAAAAACGAGTATCGCGTACCTCATCGTCGGTGAAGTATTCGATAGTTTCATTTTTCGGTTGTGCCCATGCGATGGCAGGCAATAAGATGGCTAGGCTGAAAGCCCAATTTTTAAATATCATCATAATGCAAAATGATTTTTCCAATCCGACAATACCTTGTCTAATCCTTCTGGATTCTTCCCTCCGGCCGTAGCAAATACCGGTTGACCACCACCGCCACCTTGGATGTGCTGTGCTAAGGCGCGAACGGCATTACCGGCATGCCAGCCTTTGTCTAACACGACCTCATTGCTAATCCCTATGCTCACGGTGGCTTTTCCTTCCCAAGCATTGGCGAAGATGACCAAAGTATTCCCTTGTCCTTTTAATTTAAAGACCATGTCTTTTACGCTGCCCGCATCCATCGCCGTTCGCGCAGCAATGACTCGAACACCGCCATGATCTTCGGCATTGTTTTCTAACTCCCCAGCAGCCGCCATAGCTTTTTCCTTGCGCAAGGCTTCCACCTCTTTTTGAGCTGTTGCTTCTTTTTCCTTTAACTGCCGAATAGCACCTGCTAGATCTTTTGGGTTCTTTAACACCTCAGCAGCATTACGCAAGGTACTGAGGGAATCGTTGATGTATTTCATCGCACCCATTCCCGTCACTGCTTCAATGCGGCGTACTCCAGCGGCTACTGCACCCTCACTAGTGAATTTAAAGAGGCCGATAGCACCGGTAGCCTTCACGTGAATACCACCACATAATTCGATGGAAGAACCAAACTTAATGGCGCGAACCGTGTCGCCGTACTTCTCACCGAAGAGCATCATCGCCCCCATATCCTTTGCCTCAGCGATAGGAATGTTGCGGAATTCTTCCAACGGCAGGTTGGCTTGGATGCGTTGGTTTACCAATGCTTCTATTTGCGTGAGTTCTTCGTCGCTTACCTTTTGGAAGTGAGAAAAGTCGAAACGCAAGTATTCTGAATTCACCAACGAACCTTTTTGCTCTACATGCGTGCCCAATACTTCGCGCAAGGCTTCGTGCATCAAGTGCGTAGCACTGTGGTTTTTCGCCGTTTCACGGCGCTTGCTTTCGCTAACCTCAGCCGACCAAGAACCGCTCAGATTTGAAGGCAGTTCCTTTGTGAAGTGAACAATGATACCATTCTCTTTCTTGGTATCGAAGATGCCAATTTTCTGATCGCCTTGAACCAAAACACCCGTATCGCCTACTTGACCACCTCCCTCTGGATAGAATGGGGTCAAGCTCAATACAAGCTGGTAAAATTCTTTGTTTTTGGCGCTGACCTTGCGGTAACGTGTGATGCGTACTTCTGCCGAGGTATAATCATATCCCACGAACTCTTGCAATTCGTCGTCTTCAAGCACGGTCCAGTCGTCAGTACTGAGTTTCGTCGCGGCACGTGAACGTTCCTTTTGCGCGGTCATCTCTGCAGTGAATTCTGCCATATCGACCACCTTGTCGTTCTCACGCATGATGAGCTCCGTTAAATCGATAGGGAATCCATAGGTATCGTACAATTCAAAAGCACGCTTCCCGTCTAAGGTTTTATTCCCTTCCTCCAAGAAATCATCGAGTTTGGCCAACCCTTGCGCGAGGGTGCGCAAAAAGCTTTGTTCTTCTTCCTCGATAACCTTCATCACCAAGGATTTCTGTGTGGTTATTTCAGGGAAAAATTCACCCATTTGAGCTTCCAAGGTGTCCACTAATTGGAACATGAAAGGTGTTTTCAAGTCCAAGTATGAGAAACCATAACGGATGGCTCTTCGAAGAATTCGACGGATCACATATCCTGCGCCTGAGCTAGAGGGCAGTTGTCCATCTGCAATGGCAAAAGCTACCGCACGGATGTGATCGGCGATCACACGTTGTGCGATATCAGTAGCTTCAGACTTACCATAGGCAATGCCTGAAATACCGGAGATTTTATTCAATAATGGAGTAAAGACGTCTGTATCGTAGTTCGATTGTTTGCCTTGCAATGCCATACACAAGCGCTCAAAACCCATTCCGGTATCGATGTGCTGCGCCGGTAGGTTTTCCAGTGTTCCGTCCGCTTTTCTGTTGAACTGCATGAACACGAGGTTCCAGATCTCAACGACTTGGGGATGATCTTCGTTGACCAGTGAGGCTCCCGGCACTGCCGCGCGATCCGCATCACTACGAAGGTCGATATGAATCTCACTACAAGGACCACATGGACCGCTTTCGCCCATTTCCCAGAAGTTGTCCTTCTTACTTCCGTTTAGAATTCTATCTGCAGCCGCATGCTGCGCCCAAAGATCTGCCGCTTCATTATCGCGTGGCAATCCATCTCCTTGATCACCACCAAAGACCGTCACATACAATCTGTCCTTTTCCAGGCCATATACTCCCGTCAACAATTCCCAGGCCCAGTTAATGGCATCCTCCTTGAAGTAATCGCCGATGGACCAATTCCCCAACATTTCAAACAAGGTATGATGGTACGTATCGTGCCCTACCTCGTCCAAATCATTGTGTTTCCCACTGACGCGCAAACATTTCTGCGTATCTGCAATACGTGCATTTTTTGGGGCCGCATTGCCCAAGAAGAAGTCCTTGAACAGGTTCATACCCGCGTTGATAAACATGAGTGTAGGGTCCGATTTATTTACCACCGGTGCCGATGGAACGATCTCGTGGCCCTTGCTCTCAAAGAACTCCAAAAATTTGCGACGTATCTCTTTAGAAGTCAGCATGCTGTGTATAAATCCTGCAGTAGGATAATTAAGGGTTTAACTAATAATTGTTTCTTTATGGCACAATATTCGCTTGGTAATTGCGTCATAGCAAAAATAAAGCACAAAGTATGGCTAAAGTAAAATACACTTATGATTCTAAAACGCTGTCTTACAGAAAGATAGATCGCGACTGGAAAGTACGCCTTAAAGACTTTTCCCTATTTGCGATCGTTTCAATGACATTTGGATTCATAATTTACCTAGCCGCCGACCTTTGGGTAGATAGTCCCAAAGAGCGACAAATGAAGCGAGAATTAGAAAACATGGTTATTCAATATGACCTAATGAATGGTAAATTGAATAATCTAGCGGATGTCCTCAGCGATATAGAAAAGCGTGACGATGAGATCTATCGTTCTATTTTCGAGGCAGGCCATATCCCTGATGAAGTTCGCACCGCAGGTTTTGGGGGTGCAAACCGCTATAAAAACCTTGAAGGGTTTAATAACTCTGAATTACTTATTGACACGAGAAAGAAACTAGACCAAGTTGCCGGCCGTGCCTATGTTCAGTCTAAGAGTTTTGACGACGTGGTGGAAATGGCTAGAGACAAAGAAAAAATGTTGGCTTCTATTCCCGCAATTCAACCGGTTTCAAATAAAGATCTCAAAAGATTAGCTTCTGGATTTGGATACCGTATTCACCCAATATATAAAGTGCGTAAAATGCACTGGGGTATGGATTTCACGGCTCCAACAGGTACGCCTATTTATGCAACTGGAGATGGAGTAGTTTCAACGCGCACTAACTCACGTGGGGGATATGGCAATCATGTGGTGATAGATCATGGCTACGGATATGAAACTATGTACGCCCACATGAGTAAGTTTAATGTTAGTCGCGGCCAACGAGTTAAACGCGGTGATATCATTGGCTATGTAGGTTCTACAGGGCGTTCTACAGGACCTCACTTGCACTATGAAGTCATGAAAGATGGCGTAAAAATTAATCCAGCCAACTATTACTTCAACGACTTGAGTCCGGAAGAATATGAGATGATGCTAGAATTCAGCAGCCATTCGAATCAGAGCTTCGATTAATATTTTGGGCACACCAAGGGAGTGTACTATCTTTAGGTGTACTTAAACTGGATTTATGGTCCCGCAATTGGATAAACTCTATTATGATATTGGTGAGGTCGCTGCCATGTTTGACCTCAACACGTCCAACCTGCGCTATTGGGAGAAAGAATTCAAACAATTGGCCCCAAAGAAGACGGGAAAGGGCAAGCGAAAGTTTAGTCAAGATGATGTGCGGCTCATTGCTACCATTAATCACTTGGTCAACGAACGCGGATTTACGCTCGACGGGGCCCGAAAGCACCTGAGCAGCAACAAAAAGGAATCCGTCGACAAAGTCGAAGTTTTGGAAAAACTCGCCTATGTGAAAAGCGAACTGCAGAAGATCCTTCGTACGATGAAAGCAGAATAACAAACAACAAAAACCCCCGCGGGCTTCGCCCGCGGGGGTTTTTTAATGCTTAAAATTTTTCGGCCTAAAACTCGAGGGTTACTCCTGTCATGATATTGAAGGTCGCTTGTGCATAGTAG
>JAKMGS010000132.1 GCA_022424815.1 Schleiferiaceae bacterium
ATTTTGGCTCTCAGTATACGCAGTTGATTGCGCGTCGCGTGAGAGAACTCAACGTCTATTGTGAAATCCACCCATTCAACAATCCCCCCGCCCTCACAGAGGACATTAAAGGTGTAATTCTCAGCTGTTCTCCTTACAGCACATTGCAAGAAGATGCCCCTCAGTTTGATTTGAGTGATATTAAGGGAAAGCTGCCTTTGCTCGGTGTGTGTTACGGTGCTCAATACATGGCATTAGTAGGTGGGGGTCAAGTCGCTCCTAGTGAAATCCGCGAATACGGAAGAGCGAACCTAAGTGAGGTAGATGCCACTTCGGAATTATTCGAAGGAGTGGGCGCCGGATCTCAGGTTTGGATGAGCCATGGGGATACTATCATTGAATTGCCCACAGATTTTGAAATCATTGCCTCAACGCATGATGTGCGCGTAGCGGGATATAAAGTAAAAGACGAAGCCACTTACGGCATTCAATTTCACCCTGAGGTGTATCACAGTACCGACGGTACTCAATTGTTGAAAAACTTCTTGTACGATGTAGTAGGGGTTAGTGGGGATTGGACTCCAGCACACTTTGTAGATGAAACGGTCGAGCAGCTCAAGGCTCAGCTCGGCAATGATAAAGTCGTGCTCGGACTTTCAGGTGGTGTGGATAGTTCTGTTGCTGCAATGCTATTACACAGAGCTATTGGGGCCAATTTATATTGCATCTTCGTCAACAACGGCCTCCTCCGCAAAGACGAGTTCACCGAGGTATTGAAACAGTACGAAGGGATGGGCCTGAATGTAAAGGGCGTAGATGCTTCGGATCGTTTCTTAGAGGCACTTTCAGGAATTGAAGAGCCAGAAGCCAAGCGTAAAGCCATCGGACGTGTGTTCATTGAAGTATTTGATGATGAAGCACATATGATTGAGGATGTGGTTTGGTTAGCGCAGGGTACCATTTACCCAGATATCATTGAAAGTATTAGCGTGAAAGGTCCATCTGCGACCATTAAGTCACACCACAACGTAGGGGGTCTTCCAGACTTCATGAAATTGAAAGTAGTTGAGCCGTTAAAGACATTGTTCAAAGACGAGGTTCGCAGAGTAGGTGCTTCTATGGAGATGAGTTCAGAATTGTTGGGGCGTCATCCCTTTCCAGGCCCAGGATTAGCCATTCGTATCCTCGGAGACATCACGGCTGAAAAAGTGCGTATCCTTCAGGAAGTAGATCACATTTTCATCAATGGATTGAAAACGGAAGGTCTTTACGATAAAGTTTGGCAAGCTGGTTGCATACTCTTACCAGTGAATTCTGTGGGAGTAATGGGAGACGAGAGAACTTATGAAAAAGTTGTTGCTCTGCGCGCCGTAGAAAGTACGGACGGAATGACAGCGGATTGGGTACACCTTCCTTACGAATTCCTTGCGAAGGTCAGTAACCAGATTATAAACAAGGTGAAAGGAGTGAATCGCGTCGTTTACGATATTAGCTCAAAGCCACCTGCCACTATTGAATGGGAATAAAAAAGAGCATATACCTATTTGTCCTTCTGTTGTCGTCAACAGCGTATGGACAAAGTATCGCTGAGCACATTGTGGTCGCTGGGAACACTCTTTATTCAATCTCCAAAACATATGGACTCACAATAGAAGAGGTACAAGAAGCTAATCCACAGCTGGACGGCATCAATCTAGCCATTGGAGATACCATTAAAATCCCCAGCAGCCAGAACCCAGAGGTAAAAAGAGATTTGTATGAAATTTACGTAGTACAATCCACTGATACGCCTAAAAAGTTGTCCAAAGAATGGGGATTCACCTCGCTTCGAGAGTTTTATTTATTGAATCCAGATGCCAAGTCTGAATGGCGAGTAGGTATGTACTTGGTCAAGCCAACAGATTCAGGCCAGGTAATGGGATTATCCTTATCCGTAGATACCATAGGACACGAGGTACGTATTGAAATCACCGCATCGCAAGAAATTGATTCAACTGCACTTTCGGTTATAGATAGTTCTCAGGTTGATTCTATTCAAACCCAACTCTTGAGCGAAGTAAATGTCTTAACCTTGCTTCCGTTCTGTATTTACGAGTACGCCAATGATTCAAAACGAAAAGGGATAAGTGAAATGTCGTTCAGCTTTAGACAAGGCATGGAACTAGCTTTGGATGATTTAAATGATTCAACACGTACCGTTAAATTACAATACAGGGATACTTACAACAACCAGAACAACATTAATGACATACTAAAGAATAACCCGTTAGATTCATTTGATTTAATCATCGGTCCATTGTATGCAAAACGAATTTTAGAGTTGAGGGAATACCAAGGGTTACATAAATTGGCCAGCCCAATGAGTAAAAATCCTGAGATAAATGGTCTGCCAATAAAGAATTCGATTGTCAATGAGGATTATCAATGGCAGGCCATTGCAGATTTAATGCTCCGTCGTGCAAAAGATTCCACAGAGGATAATTTACCTAGACAATTACTAGTGGTTGGACAGTCAACCTACATTACAGGTGATAAGATTGAACGTCTTTTTTCAGATTCTATCAATGCGACTATAATACTTAACCAAACTGGGTGGAAGGAGAATTTGAAATTAACTCGTTTGAGTACAAAAGTTCATTATGATTTAATCATTTTGGATACAGATCCTGCGTTTGTACTAGACGTTATTCGAAATATTCGCTCCGGGAAAGCATCATATACTTGGAATACTATCGAGGCTCAAGTTGAATTACCAGGGATAACACCTGATTACTTCGCACGAGAGAAAGAAGTTATATGCGCATTTTCTTCGCACATTGACTATAACAGTGTTGAAGTGATGACTGTGGTTTCTGAATTTCGCGAGAAATATGATGCCCAGCCAAATGTTTATGCCATCAATGGCTACGATATCATGCAATTTTATGTTCGTCAACTTTCAGAAGGAACAAAAGAATATAGAGGTTTGAACATGGGCTTCTCTCCAAATGAAGACAGTAAAAATACATTTGTTGAATTAAGGGAGTTCAAGGAGTGGGAATGGCAAAAATTTGATTTGAATCTCGAACAAAAGGATGGTAATTCGGTTTTAGAGAATAAATAAAAACCGTATAAATGCCCCTACCTAAAGCCCTCGAAATAGGCGATCGTATTCCGGACTTCGAATTACAAGACCAACACGGTCAATGGGTTAAAAGAAAAGATTTTGAAGGGAAACCTCTGGTCATCTTCTTTTATCCAAAGGACCATACGCCTGGTTGTACTGCTGAAGCGTGTTCTTTTAGAGATTATGAAAAAGAGTTTCAAGCGGCGGGAGCACAGGTTATTGGTATAAATGATGCAGAGGTAAGCATGCACAAAAGCTTCGTCGACAAGTATGATTTAAAATACCCAGTACTAAGTGACCCTGGTCATGTGGTGCGTAAATCATTCGGTGCACCTGGATTGCTTTTTAATACTGTAGCGAATAGAATTACTTATGTCACTAATGGTTCCCATAAAGTGGCGTATATTTTCAAAAGTTTATTTCGAGCAAACGATCACGTGTCGGAAAGCTTGGATTATGTACAAAATTTGGTTCATGACACCCATTGAGATTTGCATCGTAGTTTTGACCTTTTTTACCATGGAAGGTGTAGCTTGGGCAGCCCACAAATACCTCATGCATGGTGTTTTATGGTTTCTCCACGACGATCACCACACCAAGACACTAGGCGCATTGGAAAAGAACGATACATTCTTTTTAATTTTTGCCATACCATCATGGTTGTGTATAATGTTGGGCATGTTTAATGAGAATGGCTACAGCGTGGCCATTGGCGCAGGTATTGCTCTTTATGGTTTTGCATATGCTATTGTTCATGAACTCTTTATTCACCAAAGACTGCCGGTTTTAAAGAAATCCCGTTTTGTATATTGGGAAGCGGTACGATTGGCGCACAAGATGCACCACCGCCACCTAGGTAAAGAAAACGGAGAGAATTTTGGGATGTTATGGGTACATCCAAAATACATCCGACAGGTACGCCAAATGCGCGCCAATTCTTAGAAACCGTGTTAGAAACCAAATGGCTTTATTTATTGCTAAACTTCTTTACGGTAAGCGTACCGTTGATACGAAGCTTTGAACCTCGAATCGCATATTATAAAAGCTTTGGGTCTTTGGGTAGAGCCATGCTCATTTGGAGCGGATTTTTTCTGATATGGGATATTTGGTACACTGATCTTGGCGTGTGGGGATTTACCCCAGATTACCTGAGTGGGGTAGAGCTGTTCGGATTACCCTTGGGTGAGTATCTGTTCTTTATCACCGTGCCTTTTGCATGTGTGTTCATCTACAAATGCATGGAATTATTCTTCCCGGATGGTATTATAAGCGTGGCAGTGGCAAATCGAATTAGCCAGTTACTCATCCCATTTACCCTTGTCGTTGGATTGATGTCATTAGACAAGCTATATACCGCGGCAACCTTCTTATTACTGGGCGTGGCGCTTATTTATGTGGCTTGGATTGCCCGTTGTGCGTGGCTCCCGAGATTCTATGAAAGCTATAGTATTGCCTTGCTTCCCTTCTTTTTGAAAAACGGAATCTTAACCGGTTCCTTCTTAGAAAGCCAAGTCGTTTGGTATAACGATGC
>JAKMGS010000133.1 GCA_022424815.1 Schleiferiaceae bacterium
TTTCAGAGGGGTGCCGACCTTCACCATTGATCCGGCGGACGCGAAGGATTTTGACGACGCGTTGTCGCTACAGAAATTGGAAAACGGCCACTGGGAAGTGGGCGTGCACATTGCGGACGTGAGCCACTACGTGCATCCAGATTCGATTCTCGACGAAGAGGCCGTGGAGCGCGCGACGAGTGTGTATTTAGTGGACCGAGTAGTTCCTATGCTTCCCGAGGTATTGTCGAACGGGGTCTGTTCACTCCGCCCGAACGAAGATAAATACACCTTCAGCGCTGTCTTTGAGATGGACGAGGAAGGGACGGTGCACGACCGTTGGTTTGGCCGAACGGCCATTCACAGCGACCGCAGATTTGCCTATGAAGAGGCGCAACAGATCATTGAGGACAACCACCCTGAAGGAAAGAAAGCAGATTTCTACGACGCCATCAGAACCCTCGATGGTGTGGCGAAGAAGTTGCGTGCCGCTCGTATGAGCAAAGGCGCCTTGAGCTTTGATAAGAAGGAAGTCAAATTCAAGCTTGATGAGCAGAGCCAGCCCACCGGCGTGTACTTCAAGGTCAGCCGCGACGCCAACCATTTGATTGAGGAATTCATGCTGCTCGCCAACAGGTCGGTTGCTGAGTTTATTGGAAAAGCCAAGAGCGGAAAGCCCTCGGGCCAGACCTTCGTCTACCGTATCCATGACGATCCGGACCCTACGAAGCTTCAAGATTTGAGCACTTTTGTGCGCCAATTCGGTCATGAGGTCCGCCTCAACAGCAAGACCGCCATCACCCGCAGCTTAAACAAGATGCTCGGCGAGGTGAAGAACACCCCGGAAGCCAACATGATCGAAACCTTGACCATTCGAACGATGAGCAAGGCGAAATACACCACCCAAAATATCGGTCACTACGGATTGGCCTTTGACTATTACACGCATTTTACCTCACCTATTCGTCGTTATCCGGACGTCATGGTGCACAGATTATTACAGCACTACCTCGACGGCGAAAAATCTCCAAATTATGGGGAGTACGAATCTTTATGTGATCACAGCAGCGAGCGCGAAAAGGCCGCTTCCGATGCGGAACGCGCTTCGATCAAATACATGCAGGCCGTATTCTTGGAAAAGCACGTGGGCGAGAGCTTCATGGGAGTCATTTCTGGGGTCACCGAATGGGGCGTCTATGTGGAACTAGTCGACAATTATTGTGAGGGCATGATCCGTATTCGCGACTTCCGCGACGACTACTACGTATTCGACAGCAAGAACTTCTGTATCGAAGGTGAAAGCTCGGGAAGAATATATCAGTTAGGAGATCCTATGAAAATTACCGTTAAAAACGTTGATTTAGAAAGGAAACAGATTGATTTCGAGCCTTGTTATGGCGATTAATTCTTTTTAAAGAACGCCTTCAACTTTTCCAGATCGGCGTCCGTCGCTTCGTTCGGTTCCTCGGCTTTCGCCTTGGGCGAGCCTACTTTTCGCACCGGAGCGTTAAGCTGTGCCGCCTGTTCAGGGGTTAGTTTCTGATCGGATTTACCCGAAGATTTTTTTGTGGGCGCCTGTTTTAATGGCGCCGCCTTTTGCACCTCTTGAAGCTTTTCTTGGGTCGTTTTTGGCTTTTCGGTTTTGGTGCGTTTTCGCGGTTTTTTAGTCGTTTTTGGTGCGTTTTCAGCCTTTTTTGGTTCATTTTGGCCCGATTTCACCGATTTCTTAGCGTTTTTCTTTCCCGCCATTTCTTCCACTTTGCTCTTGGTTGGAGCGGCAGCATCGGTCGCAGGGGCTTCTTCTCTTACACCGCCGCGCGCCTTTCCTTTGACTGTGCCCTCATCACCGTGCAGACTTTCGGCGGGGATGAATTTATCGCGGGTCACCCAAGTACTTAAAGCTCCAATGGAGAGAAGGTATTGGTCCTTTTTGATCTCAATGATTTCTCCCGGCTGGCGAGAGCCGATAAGCTTCACGCGATCCCCTACTATCGCGGGTGAAGCAATGAGCTTTTTGATCTTCTTCTCTTTTTGCTTCTCGTACTTGCTCTTCTTCTTTTGCTTTTCCCCTTGGGTTTGTTCGGCACGTTCTCCAGCGTAGACCTTGAAGCGGCCTACCACCTCGTCCTTACCCTTCTTCGTGCGCTGGTCCGCGTATTCGTTGACCAGGGACTGGAACCTCTTACCCCAAGTAATCATGGCATTCTGCTGCTCGTTCATAGCGCTTTGACGGCGCACCTTGTCTTCGAGCTGATCGATCTTACGGTCTTGTTTTTCTTTGAGTTTTTCCAATTCCTCCAAGCGCTTAGCCAAGGCTTCAGACTGGGCGCTTAAGCGGTTTTTCTCCTTTTGAATGCTGACCAATAATCGGTCAACGGCCACGGTATTGTCGTCCAACGCTTCGCGGGCCGCTTGAATTAGGGCGGGCGAGATGCCTACTTGTTGCGCTACCTCGTAGGTGTAGGACGACCCTGGAGCGCCTTGGTTGAGGATGTATTCCGGCGTTAAATCTTCGGAATTGAATTGCATGGAGCCATTTTCTACTCGGGGCAATTCTCCGGCTAAAGCCTTGATGCTGTTGTAGTGGGTGGTCATCACCCCGTAGGTCCTGGTGTTGTTGAGCTCGGTCAAGAAAACCTGGGCCATGGAGGAACCAAGGTCCGGGTCCGAACCGGAACCAAATTCATCGATGAGTACCAAGGTCTTGGCATACGACGCGTCCAAGAAGTATTTCATCTTCGACAGCTTCGAGCTGTAGGTGGAGAGCTCGTTTTCTATGCTCTGCGCATCTCCGATATCGGCCATTAGTCCGTTGAACCAACCCATGGTGCTATCAGGATGAACGGTGATCAAAAGGCCACTTTGCAACATGATTTGTAGCAACCCGACCGTCTTTAGGGTGATCGATTTCCCTCCTGCATTAGGTCCGGAGATCACTAGGATTCGGGTATGGGTATCCAGCTTGATGTTCAGCGGTATTACCGGTTTTTTCTTGGGCGCGTTGAACGCGCGAAGGACCGGGTTGATGGCTTTGATCAAGTGAATGTGCGGTTTGTCCAGGAGCTGGGGCAAACAGGCGTTTTCGTCCAAAGCGTATAGGGCCTTGGCGTTGATAAAGTCGATTTGGTACAGGGCTGTGCTGTAGTCGCGCAAGAGCTCGCGGTAGCCCGCGATGAAGGCCGTCAATACTTTGAGGACTCGGGCAACTTCGCGCTTTTCTTCATCTTCTAAAACGGAGATTTCGTTGTTAATTTCCAAGGTTTCTGCCGGCTCGACATAGAAGATGGTCGCGCGGGACGAGGAGCCGTGGAAGATCCCGTTGACTTGGCCCTTGAAGGCTCCTTCAATCGCCAATACACGCTTGTTGTCGTGGACACTCTCTTGGATATCTGCCAAGACCCCGCTGCCATGGTATTTCTTCACAGCGCGGTAGAAAATGCGGTCCGCGGCCGCACGCTTTTTCGTCAATGCCGCACGAATTTTACCCAGTTCCGAGGAGGCGGAAGTCTTGACTACGCCGCGTCGGTCTAGTACGCGATCGATCTCGTCCGGCACAGCTTTGTTGGGTTCGAGGTGGGCCAATTTCTCTTGGATCGAAGGCGTGCGTTCCGCATGCAGTTTGAAGAAAGAGCGGATGCGGTTGAAGCTCTCCACCAGGTCTTTGAGGATCAAAAAGTCCGGACCGTCGAGGGAGGCGCCTTGAATCTTTAGGCGGAGTAGGAAGGGCTTGATGTCGGCAGAGGCCAGGGCGGGAACGGGGAAGTCACTTTGGTAAAGCCCTAAGACTTCGTGAACCTCTTGGAGGTCTTGGGTAACTGCGCCATAATCAGCACTGGGCTTTAACTCTGAAATTCGTTCCCGAGCACGCTCCGTAACTGCTCGTTTTGCGACGGCTTGCTTGACTAAATCAAACTCTATGCTTTCAAAAAGGTCCTCGGGATAAAATTTCAATGGTTACGATTTACGCTTGTATGCTTTTTGGCCGTAAATGACTTTACGTGCACCGCCCGCCAAAAAATACGCGAGGAAAGAAAGTGCGGCAGTAGTCAATACATCTACAGTCATCCATGTGCTGCCTATAGGGGCAAGATTTAAGTCTTGTTCAATGTCCATGTACATCCACATCCCAGCAACGAGTAAAGGACCTATCCATGTAGGGCGATCAATATTGTACTTGCGGTCATAGGCATTGATTGTGCGTGTTGCAAAGAACACACCCGCGAAGGCGCCCATGCCGTGCGCAATGATAGCCGTATACACGGCAAAAGGGTTTGCCTCCATGAAAGCGTTCATCACATCTTTTTTGCCTAAGCGATCTGCGTTAGCGAGAGCTTCTTGAGGGAAAGGATCTAAAAGTGGAGCAAATAAGCTATGGAACACAGTGGTGATAACGACTGCAACAAAAATTGCTGCAATACTCAGCAATACTGGAACTACAGCCTGAATAATTTTCTTGAGTAAAGAGTTTTCCGAGCTCATAAGGCGATTAGGCGTTAAACCAGCTTTCCACTTGGTCTAGTCCAAGGGCTGGGAGGTCCAATTTATTCTTTTTTCTAAACCCGTTGAGCTTTTGGTGCAAGGCCGCAGGTTTGTTGTTGCGCAACGCTTCGACAGTGTGGTAG
>JAKMGS010000134.1 GCA_022424815.1 Schleiferiaceae bacterium
GGTGTGCTTTGGCTTGCCTTCGAAGAGGAACTTAAATCCAGCCACACCGTCGAGGATCAGACGCACGAATACGAGCGCCATCGCTTGGTGGTGCGGAAGGTTCTTGACTAATATGGATAAGTTGTTGCGGAAGTTCAAGAAGGTCTTTCTCGGGGAATCCATTTGCAAGGTCGCCCCTCCTAAGTGGAAGACGGTGCTCTCGGGTTGTACCCAAATATCATATCCTGCCCGTTGCATGCGCCAGCACAGGTCGATTTCCTCCATGTGCGCGAACAGCATAGGATCTAGACCGCCGAGCTCTTTAAAGACGCTGGTCTTCAACGCCAAACAAGCGCCTGTAGCCCAAAAGACTTTGCGCGGCTGGTTGTACTGGCCGATATCGGATTCAAGATGGTGCAAAATGCGGCCACGGCAGAAGGGATAGCCTAGGGCGTCGATGAATCCTCCGGAGGCACCGGCATATTCAAAAGAGTCCGGTTGGCGGTCCCAAAGAATTTTAGGTTGTAGGGCGGCACAGTTTGGGTGTGCTGCAAAATGATCAGAGATGGGGTTGAGCCATGCTGGAGTGGTACGAACGTCGCTATTCAGGAGGACGGCATAAGGTTCGTGGATACTGGCCAATCCCTTGTTGTATCCTCCAGCATAGCCGAGGTTCTCTCCTGTTTGGATCCACTGGACCTGGGGAAAATTAGACTCCACATAATCCTTAGAATCGTCTGAACTATCATTGTCCACTACATACACCGGGTGCGGATCGCTATGGGCCACAACTCCAGGCAAATAGCGCTCTAGCAGCGCACGCCCGTTCCAATTCAATATGACGACGGCAATCTTCTCCACTAGTTATTGTACATATCGAACCAAGTTCCCTGGTTCCCAATGATTAACGAATTTGAAATGCGTTCGCCGAAATTATCGCGGCCGTATTTGGTCGAAGTGGCGTCAATATCCGGGCCTGCGTTGGTGTGGCGACTGAGGTGGTACTGCCATTTGTGGTCTTTAATCTCACCGATGGCACTACTGTGGAGCAAGGTATATTGTCTACCAACCAATTCCTGATCGACGAATATGAATACTTGGTTTTGTTGGGTCGGCGTGCTTGGGCTCTTGAGCTGGTCGTATTGCCAGATTTGGTACGGGTAGTTTTTACCGTCAAAGGGACGCTCCTCCACCAGCGACGGGGCACCATATTGCAGGAACACACGCCCCATTTGAGTTTTATAGCCCTTCATGGTCTTAGAACCGAACTCTTCATCCACTTTATGGACGATGGCCAGGTAACCTTTCCAAGTCCCTTCTGGATTCTCCGGCGCCTT
The DNA here is from genome assembly GCA_022424815.1 of Schleiferiaceae bacterium. GTDB lineage: Bacteria > Bacteroidota > Bacteroidia > Flavobacteriales > Schleiferiaceae > UBA10364. Next base: position 1,317 of record JAKMGS010000134.1, read on the forward strand.
GTTTCTCCAGAAGCTCGCGATGAATTTGGCCGCGAGCGCCGTATCCGGCTGGTCCTTCAGATTCATTAAAATGCGGCGGTCCGAAAGCGTTGCAATGGGCGCAATCATCCCGAGGTAGTCTTGGATGTGGGACCAATTTCCCCATCGTGCCTCAAACATTTCTTTATCCAAGGTGGGGCCATCTACTTCCCACTTTGAGAGCATATTTTCATCAAACCATTGGAACGCCGTCTCCTTGCGTTGCACCGCGTTGCCCGTAGCATCGAGCACTTCCAGCTCTACTGCGTAGGTCCCGCTGAGCACCCCTTCCATATTGTACTGGATCTTCAACGGGTTCACTCCGGCCTCCAAACGTTTAAATCCGTAGGTCCCAGGAACTAATTGGCCCGAGAGAGCCGAAAGTTGGTATCGCAATACGTATTGCCCTGAATCCACAAAAACTTCCGCATACCACGTCACATCAGCTTTCGTATACAAAGGCATCCCCAGATTAGCCATGGGTACCACTGAAGTACCTGATTTTTGATATAGGTCCAATTCCGTTTCGAGTGTGTCTAATAACAGCGCAGGCGACAGATATAGTCCCTCCGATTCTAAGGTCAACGTATCATCATACCGCCACTCCTGTCCACTCACCTCGTCTCTGAGCACTACCTCCACCGGTACTGGGGTCCAATTTTCAAAGGCCATCACACTTTTTTGCAACAATAAAGGCGCTCCCGAGGCACTGTCCTGTGAACGATAGTCGAAGACCAAGGCATCCCATTTGTCACCTATCTTCAAGCGAACCACCAACGATCCGCTCCACGAGCTATCCGCCGCCATCTCATAGGCCAAAGTACTCGCATCCAGCGTACTATAAACATCTACATAAGGTGTTCCTTGAGCGCTTGTATAGGCTACAGGTTGTAAACCAAAGCGTACACCCTGCCCCGCCGCGCTGGCGGCAACGATGATCCCGATCGCAATGAAAAGTCTTTTGATCTCCATACCCCAAATATAATTGCATATTTCCCCTTGCATAACATCAAATCCTGTTTAAATTTGCCGCCCACTTAAGGCGCAACACGCCTTCCACCGGAGAAATGGCAGAGTGGTCGAATGCACTGGTCTTGAAAACCAGCGTACCGAGAGGTACCGGGGGTTCGAATCCCTCTTTCTCCGCCAAAACACCTAAAAACCAGCGCAATGCGCTGGTTTTTTTATGCCTTAACGCGAACGAAGCATGCTTCAGTGAGCGGATAAGGCATAAAAAAGCACAGGACGCCGAAGGCGAACTGGTTTTCAGGTGTTTTGGAACGGTCCCCCTCAGGGATCTTTTGAGCGAAGCGAAAAAAATCCCCTACTTAGAACTCGTACTTCTTAATCTTCAGAACTCTGAAAACAACATACATCAACCAACCTAATGGACCGGCCATGAATGTGAACCATAGAAACGGTAGAATGGCCCTCGAGGAAATCTCGTGAGTTTGTGCATTGCGCACGATATATATTCCTGCTACAAGATCAAATGCTAGATAATGAGTCCAGCCCAGGATTACCGCTTGTTTATTAGAAAAAAGGGCCGTCAATCCGTCCAATGTGGTTAATTCACTCATCATAGCCCCATCAAATGAACCTACAAAGAGTATGGCATAAAGCCCAGCTAGTATAACCACTACGCCACCTAGCACCCACTTCTGTACTTGCGCATTGTATGGAGCTACAGACAATGCTATCCAAGCCACCAAAGCCAGGGTATTCACTAATAAGTAAATTACATCTGGGCTCATTCTATCGATGTGTTTTCGAGCTTTCCTCGCAAAGTTTGTTTAATTCCGCCAACTCGTGTTTTTTCAAATCACGCCATTGCCCCACAGCAAGGTCAAGGGTGATGTTCATGATGCGTACGCGCTTAAGTTTTGTCACTCGGTACCCTAGATATTCGCACATGCGGCGTATCTGGCGGTTCAATCCCTGCGTCAAGATGATTCGGAATGTTTTAGGACCTATTTGTTCCACCACGCACTTTCTTGTGACTGTGTCCAAAATAGGAACACCGGACCTCATTCTTGAAATGAATTCTTGGGTGATGGGCATGTGAACGTTTACAATGTACTCTTTCTCGTGATTGTTACGCGCACGCAGGATCTTGTTGACAATGTCCCCATCACTGGTCATTAAAATCAACCCCTCCGAAGGCTTGTCCAAACGACCGATAGGAAAAATCCGTTGCGGGTGTCCTACAAAATCCACGATGTTGTCTTTTTCCACTCGACGGTCGGTAGTACAAACAATACCACGAGGCTTGTTTAGGGCGATGTACACATGCTTTTCTTCACGCGCACCGACAGGGTGTCCATCGACGGCAACAACATCTCCTTCTTGTACTTTTTCGCCCAATTCTGGTACAGTACCATTGATAGTAATGCGCCCCTGCTCCAGCAATTTATCTGCCCCGCGACGGGAACAATAGCCTATTTCACTGAGGTATTTATTGATCCTTGTTGCCATGGGATAAAATTACACCTTGCACCGAGCAATATGAGCACGCCTTGAAGTTTTATTTAACTTAGACCAATTCCCAATTATAATCTATCGAATGCTCATGACCCAGCTGAAACAATTCTTACTCACCGGTGCCCTATGCACCACCTTCATTGCACAGGCGCAGGACGCTCCCTTTTTTGTGGACGGCGAAGCCCAAATAGTTCCTGGTTTTGAAAATCCAGACGAGTGGATTCGCGAAGACTTATGGGTGGAAACCTCTTTTGATACCGATGGAGATGGCAAACCTGATAGAATGCATGTGGATGTTACTAGGCCCGCACAAACCAACGATGGCCTACAACTACCCGTAATCTACGAGACCAGTCCGTATTACGCGGGTACGGCAGGAAATGACCCCGAGTTATTTTGGAATGTCAAACATGAGATTGGAGAAGTGCCGGCACCGCCAAAGCATGTCGAGGTACTTCGCAGAGGCCAACGCCCTATTATTTCCAACTCCCAGGTACGCACATGGGTACCACGAGGCTACATTGTGGTCCATTCCAGCTCTCCTGGAACCGGCCTGTCCGACGGTTCTCCAACGGTGGGTGGCGATAATGAATCCCTAGCACCAATGGCTGTAATTGAATGGCTTGCAGGAAAGGAAAATGGTTACAAGGATCGCACAGGAGATGAGAAAGTACACGCATTTTGGTCCACCGGCAATGTCGGCATGACCGGTACCTCATATAATGGGACATTAC
>JAKMGS010000135.1 GCA_022424815.1 Schleiferiaceae bacterium
ACCTTGTAGGTAAAGTTGAAGCAGGTATTCCTGAAGATGATCCACGTAACCCTGCAACTATTGCAGATAACGTAGGTGATAACGTAGGTGATGTTGCAGGTATGGGTGCCGATTTGTTCGGTTCATATGTAGCAACAGTTTTGGCATCTATGGTTCTTGGTAACTACGTAATTAACGATAACTTCATCAGTACAGATAACTTTCTTAAGAATCAGGGCCCTATCATCCTTCCTATGATGATAGCTGGTGTAGGGATTATTTTCTCAATCATCGGTACATTCTTTATTCGTATAAAAGATAATAGTGCTAAAGAGCCTGAAGTACAGCGTGCATTGAATATGGGAAACTGGGTATCTATCATCCTTACCGGTATTGGATCTTATGTATTGATTCAGATGCTATTGCCTGAAACATTGAGTATGAAGTTCTTTGGTATAACAGAAGGTCAAGAGGGCTTTAATTTCATCACAGATCCTACCACAGGGAAACTAGATGCTTATAAGGCTATCACAAGGAACGCCATATTCGGTGCTGTAATCGTAGGTCTTGTTGTAGGCGCTTTGATCTCTTACTTCACAGAATACTACACTGGTTTAGGTAAAAAACCAATTTTAGATATCGTTCAGAAGTCAGCTACTGGTGCTGCGACAAACATTATTGCAGGTCTAGGTGTAGGTATGATTTCTACCTTCGCGCCTATCCTCCTCTTCGCTGGAGCGATTTGGTCTTCATACGCATTCGCCGGTTTCTACGGTGTTGCTATCGCAGCTTCAGCCATGATGGCTACAACAGCCATGCAGTTGGCTATCGATGCCTTCGGTCCTATCGCAGATAACGCTGGTGGTATCGCTGAGATGAGTGAATTGCCAGAAGAGGTACGTGAGCGTACTGATATTTTGGATTCTGTAGGTAACACAACTGCAGCGATCGGTAAAGGTTTCGCTATTGCTTCTGCAGCACTGACTGCATTGGCATTGTTTGCCGCCTTCGTAACCTTCACAGGTATTGACGGTATTAACATCTTTAAAGCCCCAGTTCTTGCGATGCTATTCGTAGGGGGTATGGTTCCTGTAGTGTTCTCTGCTTTGGCAATGAACGCAGTAGGTAAAGCAGCCATGGAAATGGTTAAGGAAGTACGTCGTCAGTTCAAAGAAATTCCAGGTATTATGGAATACAAAGCTGAGCCTGAGTACGACAAATGTGTTGCCATTTCTACAGAGGCTTCTTTGAAAGAAATGATGTTGCCAGGTGCAATGACCATCATCTTCCCATTAGTTGTAGCATTCTTGCCAATGGCATTCGGCTACACAGGTCAAGAAGCGGCAGAGATGCTTGGTGGATATATGGCAGGTGTTGCTGTATCAGGTGTTCTTTGGGCAATCTTCCAGAACAACGCTGGTGGTGCTTGGGACAACGCTAAGAAGTCTTTCGAAGCTGGTGTTATGATCGACGGCGAAATGACTTACAAAGGTTCTGAGGCTCACAAAGCTGCAGTTACTGGTGATACAGTAGGTGATCCATTCAAGGATACTTCAGGTCCATCGATGAACATCTTGATTAAGCTTACTTGTTTGGTAGGTCTTGTTATTGCGCCAATTCTTGGTGATGGTCACGGGGATCATGTAGCTGGAGATGCCCCTCAGGAGCAAGTGGGTCGCAAGGCAATTCACATGAAACTTTCGGGTGTCCCTGTGAATATTAGTGGTGTTCCTTTTCAAGGCGTCGCTGAAGCCGAATTAGATGTTAAAGTAGATAAAGACAGATCTCTTGCCACGATTACAGTAGCTTCTGAAGAACCTGCGTTTGAAGGGTCTTTCTCTTCAATGGACGGAGATTGTGAATTTGATGGTAGGATGTTCCATGCAAATGGACTCTTTACTACTGTGGAAGGTGAGCAATTCCATGCTGATGCGAACTTCGCGCGCAACGGTGATGGAGATGTAAAGGATTTCCACATGGATATTCACTAAGATTTTTGATTCTTAATTAACAAAAAACCCCGGGCGCAGAGCGCCCGGGGTTTTTTGTGTCATTACCTCAACCTGTTTGAGTAACCTAGAGATTGTTACATCTATTAATAATCACTAGCTATCACTCGGGAACTCCCCCTCACTCCATAATTGGACCAAGGTCGTATACCAGCGCACCATCTTTCGATACTCTTCCAAATCGATGCGCTCGTTAGTGCCGTGAATACCACCCACTTCTTCCGGGCTTAGGGTCATGGGTAAAAAGCGATAGATGTTCTTCGATAACCCTTCGAAATTCTTACTATCGGTGCCGCCAATAGTCAAATAAGGGCTAACCAGCGCCTCTGGGAAAATCTCTTTCACCGCTTGTCCCAATTTCATGAAATCTTCACTCTCCGTACTCGAAGTATTGGTCGCGGCGCTGCCCATATCTTGGTAGGCCTCCACAGTTCCCCCGTACTCTGCTGCGAGCGCCTGGTAGCGCGCGAGCACATCCTCAGGGGCAGTGCCGGGCAAGATTCGGGTATTACAAACCACTCGGGCGCTCGCAGGAACCACATTATCCTTGATGCCCGAAGCCATGATCGTGACCACTGCGGTGTTGTTAGTGAGGGCGCGTCCCGTATGGCTCTTTTGGTACAGGCTCAAAAGCAAGGGTTCGGTGAGGAAGCGATTGGCAAAAACGGTTTTCAGGGTCCAAGGCATTTCTGGGGCGAGGTGGTCGATGAAGCCGTTGAGGGGTTGGGAGAATTGGGGTTCGAATAGTCCTTCGCTGAGGTCATTGATGAAGCCTGCGCTTTGTGTGATGGCCGTTTGGCTATTGGGCATGCTGCTGTGGCCGCCAGCGATGTTGAAGGAAACTTCTACGCTGAGGTATCCTTTTTCTGCGGTGCCAATCAGGGCGACAGGGGTTTGCTTGAGTCCTGGGATGCTGCCGGTGGAAATAATGCCGCCTTCGTCGAGGATGGCTTCAAAGGAGAGTCCGGTCTGGTGGCAATGTTCGGCCACGAGTGCTGCTCCGGCCTGTCCGCCTATTTCCTCGTCTTGACCTAGGCAGAAATAGAGGTTATGGGCAGGTTGAAAGTGTTGAAACGCGAGGGACTCGAGGGTTTCCATGAGGGCCATAAGGGAACTTTTGTCATCGAGGGTGCCGCGTCCATAGATGTAGCCTATTTCGGCGCCTTCGGAATCACCTGAGGCACCTTCAAACGCTCCGCTGAAGGGCGGGTTATGCCATTGGCCGAGGCTTTTTTGATCGACTGGAACCACATCTTGATGGGCGATAAAGAGGTAGTTTTTGGCTTCGGGGGAAGGGCTGGGCCAGTGTAAGAAATAGGTGTGGGTGCTAAAGGTGTCGACGGTGAGGGTGGCGAAAAGGTCGGGATAGGAGGCGCGAAGGAATTTGCCAAAGCCGTCGAATGCGGTGGTATCTAGCATTCGTGGGTCTTGGCTGATGGTTTTATAGGTGATGCTTTGTTGGAGCCTTTGGAGGTCGCCGCGAAGGGGAGGGTACTCCAAAGTCCCGGTGGACGGGGTATAGCGCCCTTGGACGGATTCAAGATTGAGTAAGGGCATGAGGCCGCCAAAGAAAAGCAGGGCTGCAAGTAATGTGTATAAAAGGTATTTCTTCACAGTGGGGGTGTGCTTCGTGTGGATTTGTAACTTTGTGAAAAATACGAATAGATGTACACAGGATTACTACACTTACATCATTGGCTGCCTTTTGTCTACTTATTGTTGATGTTGGCAGTATTGGTTCAGAACTTTTTGGCCTGGAAATCGGACAATGCGTTTACCGATAAATTGGCCCGTCAAAATAAAATCGCGCTGATTCTAACCCATCTGCAGGTTACTATTGGATTGATCATGCTCTTTGGATTTCATCTTGATCAATTTGAAAATATGGGGTCGTTGATGCAAAATGCAGATTTAAGATTCCGATTTGTCGAACACCCGATGACGATGATTATCGCCGCAGTGTTGATCACCATTGGCAATGCCAAATCGAAGAGAGGGACTACGGACGCTGAGAAAGCGAAGCCAGTAGTAGTTTGGTTTGGATTAGGTTTGTTATTAATTGCATTACGATTGCCTTGGGAGGCATTTTTAACTGGTGCCAATGTAATGACCCAGTCTGGAATGTAATTTTCCGACAAGTAAACCTCAGACATGTTAGAGCTCAAGAAAAAGGATTCGCTTCAACGTGAGCGTTGTATCCTCATTGGTATTATTAATAAGGACCAAGATGAGGAGAAGTCCATGGAGTATTTGGAGGAACTCAGGTTCCTAGCGGATACGGCCGGGGCGGATACGTTGCACATCTTTACCCAGAAATTATCTCGTCCCGATACTAGAACCTTCTTGGGTTCCGGGAAAATGGAGGAGATCAAAGGGTATGTGGATGCGGAGAATATCGACTTGGTTGTATTTGATGATGAGCTTACGCCGTCGCAGCTGAAAAATATTGAGGTCTTGTTGGAGGTGAAGGTGATGGACCGAACGAATTTGATTCTGGACATCTTTGCTGCCCGTGCGCAAACCAGTTATGCGCGAACGCAAGTA
>JAKMGS010000136.1 GCA_022424815.1 Schleiferiaceae bacterium
TTCCGTTGCTCCTTGACCCGCAGTATGCCCAATTCATGGAAGATTTCGGCAAGCACGGGGTGGCGAATTTGAAAAAGTCCCACGTCATTCGCCAATTGCAAAACTTGTACTGGTTCACCATCGAATTTGGCGTGTGTGAGGATCCTACGAAGATTTACGGGGCGGGCATCATCTCAAGCTTCGGCGAAACGAACCACATCTTTGATCCCGAGACGAGCATCTACCCTTTCGAATTAGAAAAGGTATTAGGAAATAGTTTCATTAATAGCGAAATTCAGGGGCACTACTATCGCATTGGCGGCCTAGACGCCGTGTATGTAATAGACTTCAAACACATTCACTAATGAAGAAGCTCTTGTTGGTTGCTAGCGCTGCGCTATGGTTTCAATGTACACCTCCTGCTGAAACTACGACCTTGATCCACGATGAAATGACCATCGCGGAACTCCATGAATTATACGAAAACGGCAGCCTCAGCAGCACCGCCGCAGTCGAATTTTATGTCGACCGCATTGAAGCAATCAACGGTGGAGATATAGACCTGAATGCCATATTGGCCTTGAACGAAGCCGCACTTAAAGATGCGAACAGGCTCGATAGCATCTATGAGGCTACGGGGGAATTTGTTGGCCCATTGCACGGGGTGCCTGTACTCTTGAAAGACAACATCGATTATTTCGGAATGCCGACTACCGTGGGGACCAATGCCCTTCGCGAGAACTACCCGTTGGAATCCAGTCCTCTGGCCCAACAACTGGTCAATGCCGGTGCCATTGTATTGGGGAAGGCGAATTTGAGCGAATTGGCAAACTTCCACAGCACCGTTTCCTCTTCCGGCTGGAGCCCAGTGGGCGGTCAATGTAAAAACCCATATGATTTGAGCAGAAACCCTTGCGGCTCTAGTTCGGGTTCCGGCGCCGCGGTGGCAGCCAACCTTTGCATGATGGCCATCGGCACTGAAACCAACGGCTCGATCACCTGCCCCTCTAACAACAACGGGATCGTCGGCCTCAAACCGACCGTGGGACTGATTTCCCGCACAGGAATTTTTCCGATCAGCTATACCCAAGATACCGGAGGCCCCATGGCGCGTACAGTGAGCGACGTAGCCGTTTCACTGGGAACGATGATTGGTAAGGACAATAAAGACCAGAAAACACATCAGGAGGACCGCAATGCCCTGGAGGATTATACCAGCTTTTTGAACGACCAAAGCCTGGAGGGTAAGAGAATAGGCGTGTATTCCAGCGCGATGAACGATAACTTCTTACTACAAGCGGTTTGGGAGAATGCACTTGTCGAATTACAAATGCAGGGCGCTCAGCTGGTGTATTTGGACGACCCTATCGCTGATGATGCTACAGGTCCTAGTTATGAAGTCATGTTCTACGAATACCGCCAAGGTGTGAATGACTATTTCGCCAACAACTCCAGTGCTGGCATCGAAGATATGTGGGGGTTATACCGTGCCATCATCGAAGATTCCGTGGAAATGGCCTTCCACGACCACGACCTTCTCAGAATCTCAGAGACCTACACTCCAGAAGAAAAGCGAGAAGCCTATGAAGCCGCCCTCGAAAAAGCCCGCTACCTCAGCCAAGACCAAGGTATCGACCAAGTAATGGACAGCTTAGCACTGGATGCCATCGTGGGGCCTGCTGGAGGGCCTGCCTGGAAAACAGATCATGTGAACGGCGACCACTTTAGTGTATACAGCGGCAATGCTTGGGCAATTTCTGGATATCCCCATATCGTAGTTCCCATGGGTCAAGTTCATGGTCTACCTGTAGGCCTCAGCATTATGGGACGGAAGTGGGACGAAGGAAACTTGATTAGCTATGCCTATGATTTTGAGCAGGCGACTAAGGCGAGATTTACGCCAAAATTTTTAAATTCATCTGCGCCTTAAACAACATGTATCATGGGAAAACTCAAATACCTTTTTGTTTTTACCCTACCCGCCTTAGCATATATCAGTTTCCACAGCACCGGATGGAAAGCCTATCTACCAGTACTTGAAGCTTTTGCTCTGATTCCATTATTGGAGTTATTATTTACGCCGGACAATTCTAACCTCTCGCCCGAAACAAAAGAGGAGAAAGTGGGTGACCGCTTTTATAGATTCGTTTTGCGCCTATGTGTGCCAACACAGCTGGCGATGGGCTATGTGATGTTGGTACAAACACAAGGCGAAATGGAAACTTCCACATTCGTGGGTCGAATCCTGTCCTACGGGATGTTATGTGGCGTGATGGGGATTAATGTGGCACATGAATTGGGCCATAAGCGGAATAAAACAGACCAATTTTTATCCAAAGTCCTCTTAACCTCTACTCTCTATACCCACTTTTTCCTTGAGCACAATTATGGACATCACAAACATGTCGGTACGAAAGATGATCCGTCTACGGCGCGTCGAGGCGAGTGGGTCTATCAATTTTGGTTTAGGTCCATTGCATACTCCTATCTCAGTGCCTGGCATATAGGAACCTCAAGAAGTAAGGGGAATATTCTAAAGAACGAGATGGTATGGTACACATTCGCCCAAATTGCCATGCTTGCAATGATTTCAAACTCCTTAGGCTCTGTAGGTATTATTGCTTTTATAGGCGCCTCTGTGACTGGCTGGATTATGCTTGAAACAGTTCAATACATCGAACATTATGGCTTGACACGCGTGAAGGTGAATGATCATCGATATGAAGATGTGAATCCTTCTCACAGCTGGAATTCGAACCATCAGATGGGTCGCGCAATCCTTTTCGAACTATCCCGCCATAGTGACCATCATTATTTGCCACACAAAGATTATGTGGAGCTAGACCATCACGACAATAGTCCCCAGCTGCCGACCGGGTATCCGGGCATGATGCTCATCAGCCTCGTTCCCCCACTATACTTCTATTTGGTACATAAACGAATTTCTTAAATCCTTTGTGAACCTTGAGTTCCATCCATGGTTAATGATATACAGTACCTGACCATGAAAAAATTCTTATTCGCCTTAAGCATCGCCATACTATTCCAATCGTGTGAAACGGGCACCCCTAATTTTTGTAACGACGGTATTCAAAATGGAAATGAATTAGGCATTGATTGTGGTGGAGATTGTCCGCCTTGTGCCACCTACTCTGTCGAAGGCCACGCGCAGAAAGGTCCCTTCTTGAACGGCAGTTCAGTGCTACTGAGTGTGTTGGACAGCAACTTGAACCAATTAGGCACCTCATACACCGCGCAGATCTTAGACAATTCCGGGTACTTCCTTTTTGGATCGACCAATCTTGCCTCCCCGTATGTTGCCTTGCGCGCGGATGGATTTTATTTCAACGAGGTATGCGGTTCTCCCAGTAATGCACAAATCACCTTGAACGCCGTCTCCAACGTAAATTCGGTGCCTGCGGTAAATGTCAATACTCTCACTCACTTGGAAAAAGCTCGCGTCGAATACTTAGTAAGCAACGGCAGCACATTTACCCAAGCCAAGCAGCAAGCCCTTCAAGAAGTCTTGAATATCTTTAATATAGATCCGTCGATTAATATCGCATCTGCCGAATTATTGAGTATTGCCAGCTCTAGCGCTGCAGACGGAGTACTTATTGCCATCACTTCCATACTTCAGGGATACCGCAGTGAGAGTGAGTTTTCAGACCTGATGGCCAATCTTGTGACGGATTTGCGTACCGACGGTGTTTTAAACAGCACATCCCTCGCCTCGGAATTAATTTCCCACGCCAAACTCCTCGATACAACGACTATTCGTCAAAACATTGTTGACCGTTACGCCGCGATGGGCATCACCGTGAACGTACCAAACTTTGGCGAGCACATTCAGAATTACATAGATAACACCACTCACCAAGCCCAAAGTACGGTCATCGACTACCCTGAAACCGGGTTAAACGGATTGAATTTGCTCAACACCACCGATAGTGTCTATGCAGAATGGGACTTCCATAGTTTAGTGGCGAATAGACCGAACGATTGCCTCTCGTTAAAATTGATCATTGAAAAAATCTCCGGGAATTGTCAATACGGATGTTGGTTCTATTCGGTATCTAGCGTACAAAATTGGAACATCAGTAGCCTCGATCAAACCACACAAACCCAAACCTTTATAAGTACAGGGCTGGAAACAGATTTGAGTCTCGGCTTTGAGTACGGCACGTATAGATTGAACTTCTACATCAACGACGAAGCCACGCCGAGCCGAATAAAAGTCATTCAGGTTAATTAAGCTTTTGCAGGGTCCTATATCTATTGTGTATGGCCAACATCAGCACCCCAAACCCAACGCCAAGGATAATCAAGGCTTGACTCAACAGCCCTTCACCGGTGAAACTCAACTTCAGCAGGACGGTTGAAATCACAAAGCTCGAGTTGCGAATGATGACCGGAAAATTGTCGGTGTATAGCAGAGAAAAGAGCAAAATCAACACATCCGAGATGATGAGGAAGTTGTAGAACTGCTCGAAGAAAATATCGTTGACTTCAATCATGTTGGTAGATTCAATTTGCTGAAAG
>JAKMGS010000137.1 GCA_022424815.1 Schleiferiaceae bacterium
AAATGCCGTTTGTGCCTCTGTTTTTTTATCCGTTTTAAGGTAACAATCAGCTAAGTGGTAATAGGCGTTTTGGGCCATATCATCTCCACGACTATAAATTTTATTGAAGCTTTGGATAGCCTCCTCGTGCCTGCCTGTTTTGTACAATACGAATCCTAGTTTATAATGGTCATCGCCTTTAAGTTTGCCTCCTAAACTTTGATGCTGCAAAAGGAATTTCGCACTCTCGGACCAATTCTTTTTTTGGTAATAGCCCTCACCGATAAGCTTGGCTACTTCAGGAGCACGACTCGCAACGGCGTTATCCAGTAACTGTTGGCCCACACTAAGTAATTCATCTATCTCTCCTGTCTTGTAATAGATTTGACTCAGGTAATAAGGAACAACACCTCCAAATTGGGGATCGCCAACGAGTGACTGAAACTGAGCAATTGCTGTGGAATATTGCTCTGCATCATACGCAATGTGTCCATAATAGTACTTATGGTGATTTTGATATTCACCGGTATATGCTATTCCTTGAAAGAAGATATTTCTTGCTTTTTCAATTTCTTCCTCCATTAAATGGCTGTAGGCAAGTTTAAAATAATATTCACTTTTAAAGGAACCCGGAATATCGGTAGCATCAATGGCACCCAGCCATTGCACCACTTTATTATATCGACGGTTATTGAAATAATAATTAGCCGCACTGACATGTGCTTCTTGCCATCTTGGGCTAAGGGGGTATGTATCTGCGAAATGGGTCAGGAAGTATTCACTGTTTTCATTCATCAAATACAACGCACACATGGCGCGGTAATAACTACTTTCTTCCTTTAAAAAACTCTGGACAGGTAAATCAGTTTGAAGAATTTCATCAAACCCTACACGGGCCGTAGCGTATAGTCCTTCATCGAAAAGGGCGACACTTTCATTAAATCCGGCTTCATGTCCGTGCTCTAGCGCTGTTTCTTGCGCCATCGTAGCCCCTGAAAACACTACCGAAAGGATTAAGAGGAGTGTGATTCTCATCTATTTGTGGATTTATCCTTAAAAATACGTGTCCTCCAACGGGGAATCCTCGTGGTTAAGGACCAATTCATTGGAGTTATTCACATCAAAAAAAACGCTTAAGTAGACGGTTTTGGTATTTATCCTACATTTGAAACTGTCTATTCAACACTGCATATATCCCTGTTTATGGCGTTAGTTTCCCTCGATAAAGCAAGTATTTTCCAAGGCAAACACTTGGTGCTCAGTAATGTGAGTTTTGACGTACAACCTGGTGAATTCGTCTACCTGATCGGTCAAACGGGATCTGGTAAGAGTTCCTTGTTGAAGACGCTCTATGGGGATCTACCACTTCAGGTGGGCAGTGGCCAAGTAGGAACCCATGACCTACAGGGATTGAAGGACAAGGATATCCCTAGCCTTAGAAGAGAATTGGGTATTGTTTTTCAAGATTTCCAGCTCCTCACCGACCGCACCGTAGAGGCTAACCTAGACTTCGTGCTACGCGCCACCGGCTGGAAGGACAAAGAAGAACGTGCCAAGCGTATCGTGGATGTTCTATCATGGGTGGGCATGCAAAACAAAAAGCATAAAAGCCCCTTCGAAATTTCTGGTGGAGAGCAACAACGCGTGGCTATTGCCCGAGCACTCTTGAACGATCCAAAAATCATTTTGGCAGACGAACCTACGGGTAATTTGGACCCGCGTACTTCGGAAGAATTAATGGCACTCCTCATTCGTTTGACCGAAGAAAACAAGAGTGTAATTATGGCCACTCATGATTACCAAATGATCCACAAATACCACCAACGTACACTAAAAATTGCAGACGGTACGGTTACGGATAATAAGGGACAAAGCCTTTAATTCATGGACCACCAAAGCATCGACCTCAGCATTTGTATTGCCAGCTACGGCAATGATGTCGGGGCGTTGATTGAGGCACTGCTAGGCGAAATAGAAGCCGACACTTCCCTTTCCGATACGGAAATTCTCATCTCGGACCAATTTTCCGAGGCTCACCCTCTGCAAAAGAATTGGACCCAACACCCAAGTGTGCGCTACCATCACTACACGGAACTACGAGGACGCGCTGCCAATAGAAACCACCTCGTTGCGTTGAGCCAAGGTGCTCAATTGCTGTTTTTGGACGCGGATGCCCTCCCGGTTCAACCGAATTTCATCGCTCAATACCTCGAGCATACAGCCCCACGGACTGTCCTTGTAGGGGGCACTGCCTATCACAGTGACCATAAGCAATGGTTGCGCTATAAAGTAGGTATTCAGAAGGAGAGTATTCCGGCCAAAAGCCGTAGTCAAAAGCCGTACAGTAGTTTTTCAGCGTTCAATGTATGCATGGACCGAGCGGTGGCTCAAACTATTGCCTTCGACGCGAAAATGCTCGAATACGGTCACGAGGATACGCTTTTCGGATTGGAATTAAGGCACCGCTGTGTCCCTGTAAAGCACCTGGACAATCCGGCGTACCATTTGGGTATCGATTCAGATGAGGTGTTTATGGAAAAAACCAAAACCGCCGTATTGGGATTGGCTGCACTGATCAACGCAGGTAAAATTGACGAAGATGTGCGCTTATACGCGACCTATAAAAGGCTGCAATCATGGGGAGGCGCGGTGCTGTTGCGCTTACTTCAACCTGTTTTGACTCCGTGGATGTTCGGGCGACTCAGTGCTGGACGTGGATCGGTGGCCATGTTTGATTTGTACAAGCTAATGGTGCTCTGCGCGGCACAACCTACAGTTGGTCGTAAAATTTCCTAAGCGCTTCGCTTTCTTGGGGCCAATTCAATTCTCGCTGCGCCCGCTCAATTCCTTTGGTGTAGTGCTGGCGCTGGTTTACGACTTGGACCATTGTATTTCTTAAGGCCTCTATATCCGTCGGCTCCACCGTTGCCCCCACACCATAGCCTTCCACAATGCGCGCCACCTCAACCAAAGGTGAGGTAACGACGGGAATTCCGCAATGCAAATAATCGAAGAGCTTGTTGGGCAAACTGAAGCGGTAATTGATGTTGGTATCCTTATCCAAGCTCAAGCCGACATCTGCGGCAGCGGTATATTGTAACAATTGGGCATAAGGCACGCGACCCACAAATAACACCTTGGACTCCACCCCCCTCGCAAGAACACTTTCCTTCAAGGCGGGAATGGCGTCTCCAGACCCCACCAACAAAAGCCTCCACTCCTCCGACATTCCGGCGATGGCCTCTACAGCTTCCTCCAATCCTCGGTCCACGTTCATTCCCGAACCTTGATTGATCGCGATGAATGTATCCTTCGGCAGGCCTAATTCCCTTCTGGTCACTCGGACAAACCCTTCCGGCATGGGGCTAATGTTTCTGAAGACCTTGGGACGCTTGCCATAATCGGCCTTGTATAAATCTGCTATGCTCTCGTTGACCGTCCAAATGTGGTCCACACGCGGAAACAAACTGCGCTCTAATCGTTGCCACACCTTCTTCGCCCATCGCCCCTCTAGCTCAGGCACACCGCAGAAATATTCGTGAGTATCGTAAACAAGGGTGCTGTGAAATAATCGGGACACCAAATAGTTCGGCAACAGCGTATCCAGGTCGTTGGACAACAAATGTGTGCTTCGATGCGTGAGCAAGAAAAAGAACAAGCGCACTTGCAGTTCCGCATAAAACAATGCTCCTTTCTTAAACACTAGCGACAAGCGCTGCACCTCATAGGGTCGATCAATCGCCGTACTCGTGGGTAACATCCGTCCCACCCAAACTACCTCGTACCCGAGCGATAGCAGCAACATGGCGACTTTGTGCACCCGATTATCGGTACTGATGTCGTTCGAGGTGGAAATGACAATTCGTTTGGGCATTGTTGGCACGAAATAAGACGTGTAAAGGTAGGGAACGCTAAATTTGCATCCGCAGTACTGGTCATTATGCAAAAATCAGATTTCGAATACGACTTACCAAACTCACGCATTGCCGTGCATCCCTTGTCGGAGCGCGATCAAAGCAAGTTGCTCGTATTTAAAGAGGGCATGATCCGGGACCAATTATTTACGGACCTCCCCGCCCAGCTGCCGCCAAAGAGCCAGCTGATCTTCAACAACACACGCGTGGTCCGTGCTCGCCTTCATTTCGTCAAAACCGAAGGCGCGAAGCCTATTGAAATCTTCTGCCTCGGGCCACATGCCCAAAGTGTTGAGGAAGCGATGAATAGTGTGCACAAAGTCAACTTTGAATGCTTGGTCGGCAACCTCAAGCGTTGGAAGGATCACCCATTGGAATTGGCCCTTGAAAATGGCACCACCCTTAGAGCGGAAAAAATCTCCCGGAACGGAGCCTATTGGGTCATTTCTTTTACGTGGGACAGCGACCTCACCTTTGCGCAAGTTCTCGAGTGGGCCGGTAAAATCCCACTGCCGCCTTACATGAACCGCGACGCGAGCTCCGACGATGTAGAGCGTTACCAAACCGTATATGCGCACACGAACGGCTCCGTGGCTGCCCCCAC